>JAHDCT010000146.1 GCA_020629735.1 bacterium
TTAAGACAAAAAAAGTTAACAATAAAGTATACCTCTTTATTGAAGATATTGAAAAAATACTTAATGATTACATACCTGATGATCATGACATCATTGAGCCGTGAAAGGAAAAAGTTTTAGAAAACTCTTACGCAACTTCTGAAAGCTCTACTCAGACAAGTTCTGATGAAGTGCTAAGTCAAACCCAGGAGCGATTTAAAAACTTAAATACTTCCCTCACTAATTCTTTAAGCACCTTCGAACATAGTATCCTAAATAATACCAAAGAGAATATGTCTACCAATTTTAGTAGCATCAAAAGATCGTTAGAAGCTAGAGATTCTACTATCTACTCATCTTTAACATGAATAAACGCTCAACAAAGAAAAATTCAAAAAAAACAGAGTAAAATTCTCTTTTTCATGTATTATCTCGTATTTGTAAGTATAAATGTCTTTATTCTTTGGTATATTTCATAAGATCTAATGACGTTTACGTTTTCTATGATGATGAAAGTGTTCAAAGACAGTTTCCTCTCAAAGCATTTCAAGCAGAACCTTGAAGTGCTTTTTTAATTTTTCTAGATTATGGTGATATGATCTTTCTTCCTGACATATCAGCCTAAGCACTCATTCTTTCGATATATGATTATGATACATTTTTAACAGCCAATCTTTCTGATCTTCGTTTAATAGATGGCAAGAAACTACATTAAAATACCCTTCTGCCTTAGTTTCTTTCTTGTTTACCTTTTGTCATCAGTGACCTCAGCTTCTAGAATGTTTATATACGATCTCATGATCAATGATTCGATTAGCTGCGCCTTCTTTTACATTAATTTTACACATTTTTTTCATTTTATTTACATTTATTTTATAAATTTGCAATCAAATACTTCATGTAACGCAGTATTTCCGCTGCCAACAACGCATCTCTTCTTTCACTCTTCTTTTTTCATTTCATTTCATCTAATTTAGCTTCCCTTTCCTCAATCATAATATCTAATTTCATGCGAAGAATTTTCGGGTCACTCTCTTCAATTACCGCTTTCTTTTCTTCAAAAAGTTCTGCGATGAATTCTTTATGCTCTTCACGCAAAAATACGTAATAGTATTCAAGACAAAAACCCTTTTCCTTGTTTTCGCATACATAAGAATCACATGAAATTGCTTTTCTTCACTCTACATCAATCTCGCATATTCAACATCAATTATACCATTTAGCACATGACTGAGGAACTCTTTCTTGTCATCAGAAAACACTATAATCTGGAACACAAGCTCACTTGTACTCAACCTCAACTCATTCCAACCCTGCGAAGCAACTGTTTGAATACGTAACTCAGTCTGATCAACAGACCTCATCAATATATGTTGGACAAAATTGAGCGAAGGATACACCCATGATTAAAAAAGAAGCTATCAACAGCATGATTTTGTACTTCATTACTTGACATTTCCCTAAAAACAAATTATATCACACATCTCAGAAAATTGCAAATTATAGTACATAGACTACAATTTTATCGGAAAACAATCTATACACTACGGAGTAAAGTAAGTTCCATCTAGACAAGAGAAAAACCTTTTGCTTACCATCTATTATCAAGATTTCACTCTGGTTTACTCTATTCCACTTCTTCTGTATATTTTTTTGAAACCCAACCGCTTACATCATCTTTTTCAATCAAGATTCGTTCACCTTCTTCCTGTACAACCTGAATCGTTTCTCCAACAAGGAGTTGGCCTACTTCGTTGGAATAGAGATTTGCTGACTCTCTTATACGTAAAAATCAGAGACTATTAAATTTTACTCTTACTTTTTTTGCTCCATCACCTTGAACCTGAATTCAAACAGACTCTCACTCACCCTCTCAGGTGTTGTTTATAGCTGCTCAGTCTTCAGTACGGGACTTAATCCAGTCGTCACCAATTTTCTTAACTCTTTCATCCTCAATTATCTTTGATAATTTTCATCCCTTCTCATTAATTTGTTCCTTTACATCTATTTCAAGGTAATTAGGGAGTCAGTTATCGTCTTCATCAATTGGATCAAGGATTTCTCCGTCTTCTGATTCAAATCAATCATCGAGTCAATTGTTATTGTTATCTTTACCAATAAAGAAGTAATCAGAATATCAATCACCATCATAATCAAAGGCTTCAATTGTGTCTAGTATCCCATTCCCATTACTATCTATATCTTCTTCGTTACGAATACCATCTCCATCTACGTCTTGAGCATATAGGCGTTCAACTGCGTCTATTATACCATCATTATCACTATCTAAGTTAGTTGAAGCTTCAATCACTTGAGGACTTCTTTTTAAGGAAACATATGCAAGCATTACTCACACAAGAATCACTCACAAATATGTAATATAGTATCAAATACGTGCCATATCGTAGTAGAAAAACAAATAATCTCCTTATATATAAATATGAAATATATTCGATCTCTTTCTCTCTTTTTTCTTTGACCTTTTTTTAACATTCAACCTCATATACCTTATTTCTAACAAATAGAAGTAAAATGCTCTTTTAGGTATGCTAACCGTCAAGATCTGGGAAGCGGCAGTCACCGTTTACCATGAAACAAATAATCAAGCTCAGTAATAGTATAAACAGCT
>JAHDCT010000147.1 GCA_020629735.1 bacterium
CTGAGTAATTTTTTCATTGCCCAGTCAAAGCTGATCAGTTTACGTGGCATGGTTTGTTCTCCAAGGCACCTCTGAAAACTGCTGTGTTCGCATCAATCAGTAGAATGGTGTTTAAAGTGAATCTGAGCTGCTCCTGATCTATCGGGGTCTGTCCATAGGCGCTTTTTTTTCGCCCTCAGGCGGTGAGGTCTCTCATCAAGCCAGCGGTCATCTATCCTGACACAGAGGGATGACGAGTGTAGTGGTCAAGTATTTTTTTATCTACAATCATAATTTAGCAACAGCAGTGTAAATTTAACTGACAGAAAGATTTACTGAGCACTTTGATTTTTACAACTTAGGAAGGATTATTCAACCCATAGCTCATAGGAAAAATCAGAACGGTAGCGAGTAATTTCCCCCTTTTTCATTTGTTAATGCCTTGAGTATAAGCTTACTCCAGCCTTCCAAATCCTTCCTACATTTTAGGATTTCTCTAATATCTAGTGTCTTTCCGCTTTTTGTGTTACCACCCGATATAAATTCATTTTTATCAAGCTTCACTTTTGTTCTAGAAAAATCAACCTCCATTATGTAACAAATAGCCAAATGCTTTTTGCTTCGATCATTATCTCTCATCCATATACATAGAGGGTTTTTTATTTTACGAGGAGGAGTATAGTTCAACCCTGTTTCTTCTTTAATCTCTCTTTTCAAGGAAAGCTTAGATATATTTAGAAGCTTGGTATCCAAAACACCAAAACTATCTTCTTCTCTAATATGACCACCAACATATAAAAGCAAACGATCTGACTCAGGTGAGTTTTTTGAAGTTGTTTTCTTGTTTTTCTTAACTACCAAGAATTTATCTTTTTCTTTATTTGTCATTATAAGTATTGGTATTGGCTGAACCGAGTCATCGTCAACTTCAACATCATCTCTTATTTTATATTCAAGAGTAACACTTTCCAAGTTTGTGTCCGAGAAATAGAATGTTTCTGGCAAATTTTTTGGCAGTTCAGACTTAGAAAAATAACCAACTTTTTCGTCAATATTTTTCTGAATAATTTCAAGTATGTTTTTTGTGATATCATGATTTACATCATCAAGTGATTTTTTACTAGTGTCATAAATCTTGATACCTTGGAATATATCACAATACTTTTTCGAAGCATCTTCAACACACGACTTATAACTACTTAAGACATGATCACACATGATACTTCCTGGCTTTCGAGTAAGAAGAGAAGCATATTCTCGTTCAAGAGAAACTTCTGGAATTGCAGTAAACACATAGATTAAATCAATAACTGTTCTCCATTTATTCATTATCAGAAAGGTTTCAAGACTCTTAAAATTTTCCTGATCCAAGTTGTCATTATTTTTTAGCCAATTAAACCAACATAATGCATCAAAGATGCCTCTATCTAAAATTATTATATCAAAATCTTTTGAGTTATTAGATAAAGTCTCAGTCAACTCTGCTATCGCTGAACAGACTGTCCATATATTGAAACTAGGATCATATTTATCAGCAACAGGACAAACGCTTGCTCTTTCAGTCAACACCTTAGTTCTAAACTTATTTCTCCTGAGAAATAAACTTAATGAATTAATACAACTCGACTTGCCAGACTTAGGTGAGCCGCAAAATTCAATAACAATTGGCCGTCTTGGTATTGATTTATTTTTAAGCTCTAGCACCTTTGCTGCGAGCCCTTCAAGATTTCGTATTATATGCAACATCTCTTTTTCTTGTCTTTTCATTTATATGATTACCCAATAAGTGTATCCAGATGTTTTTGGCCTTTCGACTCCAACTTTTTAATAAAATCACCTGAAAAGAATCCCACATAGAATGAAGAGATCATTGTTAAATAAACAAAACCCTCATCTAATTTAAACTCTGAACTCAATGATAGAATAACACCTAATCTAATACCGATAACCATAAGCATGGAAAACAGAATAGAAAACAAGGGGCGGATAATAAAATAAACAGTTGTTCCCGTACGCTTCAAAAATAGTTGTTCATCTTCATCTTGCTCTGATAAGAAGTTAAAACATGATTTGTACAACTTTCTTATATATGCCGCACATGCTGCAGCCAATGCCATAGAAAAAGAACCCAAAAGAGCCTGCCTAAAAATATCAAGACTCAACGAACTTCCGCAGACTAGCACATAACCGGCACCTATCGAAGAAGCAAAAAACAAAACAAGGTAATATATAAAGATCACTATCACCCTATTTTTTGTTATATAAAGTTTTCGGCCCTGATCACTTGACATGACTTATCCTTTTTAAAGCTAACGTCGGGATTAAGCTGCTCATGGTCTATCGGAACTTGGGTTCGCTCGAATAACTGTTACGATTGATTGAGCAAGGTACTTTTCCACTGACTAATCTAGGTCGGCCCAACGCTATATTCACTTTGTCTGTTTTCAAAGGTTGAAACCCCCGCCTTCCAGGCGGGCAGCTTTCAGCTAGTAGTTGTATTAACGTCATATGGAATATCGCACAGGTTCTCATACGAAATATAAACTGGAATACCATTTTGTTTGGGTG
>JAHDCT010000148.1 GCA_020629735.1 bacterium
AAATGCTGACTTAGCATCTCGTCTTTCAGATAAATCAAGATTCTGGATTCATCCTGATTTACCCAGACAAAATAGAATTACTAATCTTGTTGAATTAACAGATGAAATGGAAAGATTGAATTTGAAATTTAAAAAGTAAAACTGACTACAGTAAAATAAGAAAGTTGATAAAAGTCCAAACATACCACTACCTAGAAATCTTCAAAGAATATCCAGATTTAGTTATTCCAGAATATCAACGTGCTTACACTTGGGACATGGACAAGGTAGCTGATCTCTTGGATGATTGGTGGGCATTTGCAAGAGAAGATAATTATGATAGCCTCAATTATTATATGGGGACACTATTATTTTTTCAAAATAAAGAAACCAAGAATCATGAAGTAATTGATGGACAACAAAGATTAACTACACTTGCCTTGATATATTATGTACTGAAAGGAGAATTATTGAAAGGACAAAATCTTAGTTATAATCAATATAGCTCTGCTTACAATATCACCAAGAATAAAAAATACATTACACAAAGAAAGGCTCGATTACTCATATTAGATAAAAAAGGTATTTTAGATAGATTGCAATTTACGCTTATCATTAGTGATAGTGAAGATAATGCCTTTTCCTTTTTCGATTCCCAAAACAATAGAGGCGTTACCCTTGGAATAGATGATTATTTAAAAGCATACCACCTGAGAGCCTTACCCGAAGATAACCAAGAAAATATGGCTACTCAATGGGAAGCTATAACTTTCAATGCAAGAAAAAAGTCACAACCAGAGTTAGACTTGAGTCATCTGTTTTATCAAATTCTTTTCAAGTCACGTAAATGGAAAGGACAAAAGAATTTTCCATATGAAAACAAAGACCATGTTTTAGAAGAATTTCAAAAGAAAACACATAAAACACCCAAGAAAGAAACCTATCGCTTATTCCCTAGCAGAAGCAATATGCGTTATCGTCATCTTGAATATGACAATGATGATAATATAACATTAGTTTCCAAAGAAAAAGCATTGGAAGCCATAGATTTCCCTTTTGCTTTGCGTCAACCACTATACGCTGGTCATAACTTCTTTGAATATGCATTGAAATACAATAAAATATTCAGTCTGTTTTTCTCCCCCTCAGAAAATAGACCTACTTCAATAGAAAATGCAAAAGTATTCTATGATAGTATTTATACTTCTGATATGAATATCTATCTGCGGCACTATATGCAATTGTGTTTAGTAGCTTATTATGATAGTTTTGGCATCGAGTTCATAGAGAAAGCGGTACAACATTTTGATTATTTCATAGGGAGCTTAAGGCTAGGAAAATATTATGTGAGAAGTCAAGCAGTAAAAAACAGTCTAAGAGATAGCCAAAATAATTTACTGGATATTATTATGAATGCTTATCTCCCAGAAGAAATATTTGATTTCATTAAATCGGAGAAAGGTGTGGAGAAAATATATACTGAAAAGAAATACCTTAAAGAAGGTAAATATCTAAATCATGTCGTAGGGAGATATGTAGAAAGAGTTTCCTCATTTTACAAAAAAGAAAACGATGACTTTATAAACAGGAAATTATGGATGGAGTAAAGTCAGACATATACAATATCAATAGAATAATTGAAGAGGATTTTAGTTTTAATATCCCTATTTACCAACGCCTATACGTTTGGACAGATGAACAAGTAAAAACCTTGTTTGAAGATTTATTCACAGCATATCAAAGTAAAAAAGAGCTGTACTATATTGGTGGAGTTATAACTGTTCCCAATGAAAGAGGGATAAATCTTTTTGATTTAGTGGATGGTCAACAACGATTCACAACACTATGGTTATTAGCTAATGAATTAGGTGGAGAAATGCTCCCGTTTACTTATCAAGGGAGCGGTTTAAGACTACAGTTTTCCATACGTAAAAATGTAGAGAAGTATTTCAAAAATATTAGAGCAGCATCAAATATGATTAATGATGCTGATAATAATTTTGGAGACCTTGTGAACATTAGTAAGGCAAGAAAACAAATAACTTCTTTACTCGATGAAAAAGTAAAAAAAGAAGAAAGAGACGACTTTATACAGTACCTTATGGAGAATGTGAAATTAGTCATTTCCAAAGTGCCTGAAAAAACTGACCTGAATAAGTTATTTGAAACCCTCAATAATCGAGGTGCTCAATTGATGCAACATGAAATACTTAAGGCTCGCTTACTAAAGCACATAGAAAAGCCTGCTAAGCGACAGCAGTATGCAAAACTATGGAGCGTATGTAGCCAAATGGATGAATATTTAGAAAGAGCCATAGCTAAAGAAATTGGTTCAGCTAAAAATGTAGCTGCTGTTTATGATAAATACCATGGTTTTTCGGTAAAGAGTGTACTTAATTTATTTCTTGGAAAACACGGAGATGAAAAAGAGGAAATTAATCTTCTTACCATTTTAGAAAACGCAGATAAATATCAATCACCCAGTAATATAAAAGGAGAATTGGATTATCATCCAGAATCAAAAGATGACG
>JAHDCT010000011.1 GCA_020629735.1 bacterium
TGAATAAAGTTATTCAATTATACTCAGGTGTTGCGATTAAAAATACAATCTTGGTCTCCTAGAAACCTCTGTAACAAAAACGAAAACAATTTCATTTTATGAGTATTACAGCCTTTGTAATTCTTTTGCTTGTTGCTTCTTCTCTTGCTGAAGCATTTAGTGGAAGAGCCTTTCAACTTCATGAAAGGTATGAATCTCAGATGATGAATTCTATATATCTCCCTGCTGGAGATAATGTTGCTCAATCCTATTTCTTTATTATTAACCAAAGGGTTAACTATAAAAGAGTATGGGTTACTTACTTTGTAAATAGAGCAATGTTTTTGACAGCAAATTACCTCGGTTTAGGTGAATTCCTAAAGAACAACCGAGTTGTAGAGTTCATTTTCTACAGCAAGACCTTACTTATGCCAGTCTGCCACCACATTAGGCGTACGAATACGAATGGCAAATGCACCAATCGGAAATATGTTGCATAAAATCACCTCCATTTTGCGAAAGCGAAATAGGAGGATGGCAGACAGGCTCAGCCTGAGGTAAGGAAAAATTAATCATGTCTATCTTATTTAGAACAAGATCAGCAGCTTTTGGAAACAGAGAGAAAGGAAACTAAAGATAAGACATGATGCTGAGCGTACACTAGGAGACTGGATATCAAATAGTGTACAACTTCCGAGGGTATTTACCCGAGTTTGCTTTAAATTTATGGAGCCTACATAAATGAGGAGTAAACAATGGTCACTTATAAGTGATACGTGAAAATTTAATTGGGGTTTACACATTGTGAACACTTAAAATCAGCCTTAACTTTGAACTAAGCGGTGATATTTAAGACTCAATTTTATTGGATCGTTTCATGAAAAAGGCTGATAATGTATCAGCAGACTATGGATTTCAAACTTTGTCTTGAATGTGGATTTGCGCCCCTCATTCAAGACATTTTTTTTATGCGAAAATTATTATTATTATATAGTTTCACTTTTTCTTGAAAATATTCTTTTATATCGAGGCTTTCTTTTCACTGTAGTGCTTTCTTTCTCTTCTTTTACGAAGGCCATGTAGTACAAACTTGGAATAACAAACAATGTCATTGCTGAACCTGCAAATAATCAAAATATCATTGTATACCCTAATCACGCCCAGAATTCGTCCTGAAGCGCAATTGGCAATACTCACAATAGAGTTGTTAAGGTCGTAAGAATAATAGGTTGTAATCTAGATCTTCACGCTTCAATAATTGACTCAAAAGTATCAACTCCGTGACTCAAGTTTTTATTAATCTTGTCGATGAAAATAATAGCGTCATTTACCACAATTCACGTTAAAGCAATAAATCAAATGGCAAACGGCATACTATACGGGTTTCCTGTTACAAAAAGTCCTATATTTACTCACAATAAGGCTAAGAATACTGAGTAAAGAATGATAGCAGGCTTTCTAAATGAATTGAACTGAAGCACTAAGATTACTAACATCAAGAAAATTGAAATTAGAAAACCTTTTCCTGCTGCAGCAATTAATTCTGCATTTTCGTCACTTTCTCAAGCTGCGTCAAAACTTAGTCATTCCGGAAAACTATATGATTCTGCTCGTTCAGTTAATTTTGCTTGAAGTACTGGCCCTTGTGTACTAAACTCATCTTCTAGATCTGCATTTACCTTGATAGATATTTTTGTATCTTCTCTCGAGATTTCTCATACAGCGTTATCAATACTATAATCCATTACCTCACCTGCTGGGATAGACCCACTAGGCGTGGTAATTAAAATATTAGACACATCACTTGGACTCACCTCATCAATAAATGAATCATAAATTACTTTAATATCAGCATCTATTGTATCAAGCTTAATCGTTCAAGCGTTAGCTCCGTTAAGTGCATTACTAAGTTGTCCACTTATGTCAGATGGAGATAATCACAAAGTTAGTAATTTATCTCTGTCAAAGCTAAATATAAATTGACCTGGCGTATCACTTGAAGAAATTCCTACATTCTTAGTTCACTCAAGTGTACGGAGATATGCAGCAAATTCTTTCGCTACTACTGCTAACTGACTAAACTTAGAATTATCATCTGAAACTAAATTTATTCATACTGGTTTTCCTTGAGGAGGTCATCCTTGTTCTACAAGTGATTCTACTACCAGTCACTCAGCAGTTAAGTAAGATAGATCTTCTAATAAATCTTTCTCAACATCAAATACTTCTCTCATTCCATTCTTCCTTCTTTCGTCTAAGTCTATTAATTCAATAAGAGCTCATATAGTGTTCCCTTCTACACTCATTGAATACTGATCGAGTTCCTCGATTTGAGCTAATTCGTTTTCAACAAACGGCAAATACTTAGCCATTTTTTCAGTCGTTGTTCCAGGTTTTCCTTCTAGCTGGATTGTAAATACTCATTGATCACCTCACGGAAATAAGGTAAATCAAATTGATGGTGAGAGTAAAATAAATGTAGCAATCAATGCAATTATTGGAACTACTACGCTTAAAATTCTTGATGCTTTTGATGATATAAACTTTCTCAATAAACGTTCATATCACCTACTCATATTATCTAGAGCACGTTGACGAAACGATTTCTTTTCATGTTCTTTTTCTTCTTTCCCTACTCTTTCTTCTTGTAAAATTAACCTGTCTTCTTCTGTCAAAAACTTTTCTGCAGTTTCCTCACGAACATACCATTTTTTAGGCTTCGACAGGATGTAAAATAACGCTGAATTTACGGTTAATGATACAAAAAGCGCTGCAATAAGAGTAATAAAGACGGTAATAGGTATGTATGCCAGAAACTTACCTAAAATTCCTGGTAACACCATCATTGGAATAAATACTACTAACGTTGTCGAAGTACCTGCAATTAATGGTGCTTTAAAATCTCTTACCGCCATAAGTACAGCTGTTTTTGGATTGAATCAAATCTTTAAATTTTCATATGCTCACTCAATAATCACAATGGTTGTGTCGATTGCGATTCATAGGGTTAGCACTAAAGAGAAGTTCGTTAAAAAGTTAAGTGTAAGATTAATCTCTTGTAGGACAATAAAGGTAATCATGAAGGCTAACGGAATCGCAAATGTAGCGATGCTAGCTTCTTTCAATCAAACAAAAAGCAATAAACATGCAAACACTCATATAAGTGTTAGTATTCAACTTTGTGCTAGGTCCGCATAATCCTCCTTAATCGACTCAGAAAGATCTTGACTGTATTCGAATCAAGCTCCTTCAAATCTTGTCTCTTTCAGAATTTTTTCTAAAGCTTCTTTAGCACTCTTAGATGTGGCAAAAATATTACCTCATTCAGCCTTATTAATAGTGAGGGTTGTATAGTTTAATCACTTTTTCTCAAACTCACCGTATGATCTGATTGTCTCATCTGCATATTTACGCTCAAGACGAGCTATATCACCTACTCTCATTTGGACTCCTCACACGACTAGTGGAATGTCTAATACCTCTTGTTGAGTCAGTAATTCTCCATCAATACGGTAATCATAGGTTAGATCATTAATCTCATAGTTACCAAGCGGTATATTTTGATTATAAGAACGAATAGCTTGTGCAACTTGAGCTGCTGTTACCCCTAACTGTTCTGCTTTTCATTGATCTATTTGCACTTGTAGATCGAAATCAGCAGAACCACCAATTCATATATCTACTATTCCATACTTCCCTTCTAGATTTGTCTTTATATATTGTGCTAGACTTTTGAGACGAGCAATCGGGAAAGATCCTCTTTCTCCATACAGCAATACCTGAAACATCACCTCGTTATCAGTTGATATTTCTTGAATAAACGGGTCTTCAGCATCACTTGGCAACTGAACCTTATCTACTTCAGATTTGATCTCTGTTAATACATCTTGTACATCAGCCTCATTCTTTAATGTTACACTAATATTAGAAAATCACACACTAGATACTGATTCTATTTTATCGATTCAATCAACGTCTTTTATTGCTTGTTCAATTTCATCTGTAATCAGCGAATCCATATCTACCGGATTCACTCAGACATATGGTGTTGTGATACTAATAATTCCAAACTTAATACTTGGACTACTTTCTTTCGGAATTGTTATGAGCGACGTAATTCATAGTCAGATTATTAATGCGATAACCAAGAATGATATTCTCCAATTTTTCACCCAGAATCAGAAAAATCATGATTCTAGCTTCTTTACTCAAGGTGATGTGCTCATATGTTGTCTAAATTAGTAATAAACTATTCTGAGGTACTTTGATCTATTTCTTTCAAGAAATTAATCACTGCTTCACAGGCGTTTTTAGATCAGTCTACTGAATGGAAACCATGCTCAGCTCAAATAATTGTATATAAGGGAACTCTATATTCTTTACTTAATTCAACTATCCCTTCATATGGTATTTTTTCATCCTTCGTTCCATGTATCATGCATATAGGCCTTTTTTTATTTGCTAGGAGCAAATAAGGATCAGTCTTTTCTACTTCATCATAACATACCTTCCCACATCTAAATTTACGATCCGATCTATATCTAAATCATTTTTCCTCTAGCTCTTTATAATGATTTTTATCTCTAGATTTTCTTCTATATCTGTAATCAATTAATCCATTTCGAAGGATAACTGCAATAACTTCATCTCATAATTTTTCCTGAGCAAGTAATGTAGGCCCTCCTGCAAATGAAGCTCATAATAATACTATTTCTGTATATCACTTACCTTTAAGATATGAACATACCTCTAGAATGTCCTCTTTTTCTGAGCTCAGTGTCATATCAATATCCTCTCCATCACTTTGCCCGGAACCTCTAAAATCAAACCTGTAGACATGGTGTCAATTTTTTGTTAAAACATCAGAGAGCTTTATGAAAATACCGTATTCATCTTTATCAACTGAGCGACCATGACAGAGAACGACAATTCTCTTTGATATTTCTTTAGGCAACTCAAAAACTCCGACAATTCTTTGTCACTGTTTATTCCTAAAGTACTCATAAGATCTTGTGCGAAACATGTATTAAGGATATGTCAAAATTACTTTTAAACTAAGGTGTTTCTTCTCAACCTTCTTTCTGATCATCTTTTTGTTCACTATCCTCGTCCTTCTTGCTTGGAGCTACTTTCTTATTTTCTCTCTCTTCGTCACGAAATTGCAGTTCTATGGTGTTAGGATCGTATTGATCCATAGGTGATGTTATGATTTCCATACCTGAACTTAAAGATGATGTCACCTCAATCATATCATCCCATACTTCTCATAGCGTAATAGACATTTTTTCTGCTTTTCATCAATTATATATCCAAATATCTCACTCCTTAGTTGTTTTCATTTGTATCACATTAAGTGGCAAGAGTGGATATGTAGATTCTAGTGGAATTCTTACCTCTGCAACTTCTCATACTGTACCAGACAGCTCAGTTAGTGTTACAACTCCTTTATATAGCAGATTTTGATCTGCAACATCTGATATTGATGTAAGCACTCCTGCGTATACTTTATTCCCTATTACTACTTCAACCTCTTTTCACTCCTCAATGAGTCCTTTCTCATCAGAAGAGAAGGTTAAGTTAACTTCTTGTTCAGAAGTCGTTGTTATATCAAAAATTCTTGTTCCTGGATTCACTTCAGTTCACACATCTACATATATATTAGAAATACTTCATGAAATCGGTGTTGTAATAGTTAACTTACTTACGTTTGCTAAACTTTCATTATATGATACTTGAGCTTGGTCAATTGAATTCTGGAGACTAGCCAAGGTATTTTCTCTTGTTTTACTTAATGCTTCCAAAGCATTCTTTCTACTTTGTAAATTTATTTCAGCATTTTTTACGGTATTCTGAGCTTGAATATCTGCTCTTTTGAGACCGATCTCAGTTCTTGCTGCTTGAATCTCAGTTCTTTTCTTTGCTAGTTTAATTCTTTCTCATCAGATATCTGCCCTATCTGAACCAATATCTGAACTAATTGAGGCATCACGAAGTTGTTTCTCTAATATATCACGTTGTTCCTTTAAAAGATTCACGTTTTTGAGGAGTGACTCCTGATTTTGCTTATAGGTTCTTAGGAAGGCATCGATTGAGTTCACCTGCTGAGTAATTGAAATTCATTGGTTTAGCACTTGAGATTGAAATCAATTAATCTGTGCTACATACCCATCAAGTTGGACTTGGGAAAATTCACTTCAAGTTACTGAGTTTTGCAACACTCTTTCTGTTGAGTTTAAGACTACGGTTAATCCAGACAAATACTCATCTAGCCTTCAAAGCACCTCTGAGACTTCTTCAACCTCTGCAATATAGAGATTTGTAGATTCCAAATCTTGCTTTTGCCTTACAACACTCAAGTAATCGTCAACTGCGTCTCTATACGTTTGAGTATTTTTTGCTCATAGGTAGTTTTCAAATGAATCATTGAGGCTTCTGTTTAAGGTACTTATTCATAAAAGCCTATCTACTGTATCAATCACGTCTACTTGAAGACTAGTAACACTATCAACAATTCTTTGACTTGAATTCACAAAACCCTCTAGAGCTTGATCATCTGCTGTCAACTTAGTCTCATAATCAAATTCTGCTTTTTCTATATCGCTGTCAAACTTTTGTAACTGCAATGCTGCTGATCAACTTGAACCGTCTACATTGTTCGTTCTTGCATTGTATTCAGCTAACTCACGTTGTTGTTCTGCATCTTTAAGTTGTTGTTCTACATCAAGCAATTGAATTTCTGCATCAAGCAATTGCTGTTCAGTATCTCTACGCTGTTGTTCAGCATCTTCTTTTGCTACATCCAGTTGGTATTCTGCTTGTTGAACTGATAATTCTAAGTCTATTAATTGGTTATCAATATCTACTTTACTACTTACATAATTTAACCTTGTTGAATCTAGAGATTCCTTAAGTCTTTTTGTTGGATATGTATAAAGATTTCCACTATCAGCTAGCACTACTACTGTCGCTCACTTCAATAAAGAGTCTCCTTCAGAAAAAGATATAGAAGACACCCTTCCAGAGGTCTGAGACGTTACTGCTATATCACTTGCTCATACTAGTCTTCCTGTTTTTATCAAATTGGGATTACTATCTAGGCTGGCGAGCTTCTGTGTAGAAATTTGTAAAATACTCTTTTCTGATTTCACTTCCTCTTTTTCTTCTGTCTCTGTCGCCCCTTGACCACATCATACTAGAATATTTCAAAAGAATACTCAAAGCACCACCATTATCAAAATCTTTTTCATTCAAACTACTAGAGAGTAAAACGTAAGTTATTATTTTTTCGTCTACAAGAACACCTCTTATATTTTATTTAACCAACATGTCAATACAATCGTATGTATATCTCTTTTTCTTAGCTTTATACCTCTACTATGTGCCGGTAATTTGATATCTTAACCTCCTTTATTTATCATAGATACCATGTATTGCAAGTGAATAACTTACTTAAACATACTTACTTGCTATGTAATGTATAAATTTACCTTATCAACTTGTAAATGAGCCGAAAAAGCTGAACAACACATCTGGTAGAATATCTTAAACATCACGAATATCTTCTTTTAATTATATTCACTTTTATAACGCTTATTTTATATCCGTTCTTAGAACACACTTCATCATGACCACTCACCTACCACATTCTTCTTTCTTTAATTTTATTAAGTTGAATATGAAGCACTTGAGATAATACTTACTTAATATGACTCACTATCTGACTTTGAGTTAGTTCTCTAATTCTGAATTGGGCTGATTATCGAGCTGGTGAAGCAAGTCAATTTATACTTATCTACCTTATAACTACCTTTTGTTTTTTCTGTGTTGTTATCATCAAAGTGATTTCAAGCATCGTTAATCATAAAAAGGTAAACGAACATATTATTTTTTGATCTATAGCTGGATACCTTATGATATGAATGGCTTGAGCATTCTTATTCGCTATTATAGAAACCCTTTTTCCATGATCATTTGAGCCAGCAGCAACATTGATTGGAAATATACCTTCTTTTCTCTACTATACCTTTGTTTCCATGCTTACTATAGGATACTGAGATATGGTTCCAATTGGGTCACATGCTCAAGTATGGTCTGTTATTCTAGCTATTGCTGGTCAACTCTACCTAACTATTCTTATCTGAATCCTTATTGGTAAATATGTTAAATCTGATTAGAAATTTCTCGCTTATTTAATCATCTCTTAAACTATGAAAGATATTGTCCTCTTTTGAATCCCAGGTGCCTGAAAATGAACTCAGGCAGATCTCTTTTTAGACAAAAAATGAGAACACTATTCACATATATCTCCAGGGAATGTCTTTAGATCCCTTGTGAGCAAACCCAACGCAATATGACGCTATGTCACTCAGCAAATGGAAAAAGGGCAATTAGTTGATGATCAGGTAACTATTAGTCTTTTTCAGGCATACTTCTTTACTGTATTAGATCAGGAAAAACTCATGCTTCTTGATTGATATCCAAGAAGTTTAACCCAACTTGAGTCTTTTCTACAACTTGTAGACCTTCATAACAGGGATGTTGTATGAGTGTACTTCGATTTATCAGATGAAGAAGCAATCAATAGAATGCTTTCAAGAGCTCGTGAATGAGAAGACAGAGCTATGATACAAACGAGATTAGACGAATACTATACTAAAACACAACCTGTTACTGACGCATTCGCTGCACAGCTTCCTCTTATTAAAATAGATGCTAGTTGAAGTATCGAAGATATTCACACTACCGTTCTTAGCCACTTAGATTCCTAATGTCTTTTTCACCATTAATAGTTGCTATAGACTGACTCAGTTGAACCTGAAAATGAACTAGTTCTAGACTCCTTGCTCAGAAAATATGATGCTCCTACCTCGATACTTGAGCTATGTATAGAGCAACTACCCTTTATGCAATACGCAATAAACTTCTCTGATCTTCTGATCAAGAACTTGCTGATATGCTTGATAGAAATATAGAATTCGACTTTTTTCTTAATGAAAACGGAGTTTCAGAAATCCTTCTTAACTGAGAACAAATTGAAAGCTATATTAGAAGCCCAGAGATATGAATTAACATGACACCAATTGTTACCTGCAAGCCACTTAGAATGGTTATGACGCAGAAGATTCAAAACTTTGGTAAAAAATGATCTCTCGTTGCTGATTGAAGAGATATGTGAACCATTGTATTTCCTCATGCGCAAGTTAAAATATTTATGACCTGTGATGCGGAGATCAGAGCGCAGAGAAGAAAAAAACAATTAGAATCATCTTGAGAGAGTGTTGACCTGATTAAAATAAAAGAAGAAATTGTGTATAGAGATAAGAGAGACTACCTTTGAGATAACGCAGTTAATGTAATAGCTGATGACGCTATACGCGTAGATACAAGTTATTGCACGATAGACGAACAGGTTGAGAAAATTTATGCACACTGCATTCCTTTCTTAAAAAAATAATTTACTTACTCATGTACTCAAAAAACAAGATATATAATCTTGCTTTTTATTATGTGATGATTTCTTTTTCTTATTCATCTGATTACTCTCCGATGTACTCTGTATTTTGATCACGCCACTCTTCTATTAGTTTATGATTTCCACTAAGTAATACGTCTGGAACTTTGTATCAGCGCACTTCTTGAGGCCTTGTGTACTGAGGATATTCAATATTATTTCTTTTATGCCCATTTTGATAACTTTCTTTTTTCCAACTTTCTTCTTCTTTAATAACTCAAGGAACCAACCTTCAAATAGCTTCTATACATATCATTGATGGTATTTCTCATCCTAACGTCACATATTGTCATATAGACATTTTTGTAAAATCTGTGTCAAAAATCTCTTTGCACCAATTTTCAAAGCGCTTATCAATTCATTCATATCTTCAGCAGATAAATATTATATCCGTATATTTTTCTTTATATTCTTCAGCTAACTTCTGACTAAATTCAGTCTTTGATGGTCATAAAAGAATTACTCCTACATGAGCTTTTTCATTTTTATTTCTAATCGATTGTACACACACTTCGACAGTCTGTATAATAGGCTCTGCCATGAGGAGTAGTCATGCTCATCATCAGTAAATTTCATCGTCAATTTGTTTATTTTTTGATTCTACACGATCTCTTGGGTTATAGAGTGTAACGCTGATTTTCTCATCTTGTCTTGCTTTGTGGATGAGTGATGTAATAAGAAAACTCTCAAACACCTCTGGGAAAATTGTTATGACATGAAAGTTCATACTTCTTCCTTTATTTTACTAAAAACTTCTTCGATTGATCAAGAAGCATCTATTTTTTTTATTACTTCCGATGTATGCTTGAAAGAAAATAAATCCATATATCATTGATATATTTTATGTGAAAAATCTGATGGTTTCTTTTCGAATTTATCTCATTCTTGATCGAATATTCTTTGTAAACCAACATCTACATCTACATCTAAAAACAGGACTATATCAGGTTGTATACCCTGTACTGCCTGACTATTAATTTCCCGCACTTTTTCTAAGCCCAATCACTGAGCCACTCATTGAATAGCTAGGGAAGAAAAGTATGACCTGTCAGAAATCACTATCTTTCCTTCATCTAATGCAGGTTTTACTGTGCTGTGCAACAACTCTGCTCTAGATGCAGCATACAAGTAAGCATCTGTCAATGGTTGCATGTCATATCAAAAATCTGTAGCCTGCACTAAAGTTCTAATTGACTCAGCTATTGGCGTCCCTCCAGGTTCTCTAACAAAAAGCACTTCTTTTGAAAAATTCTTTTCTATATACTCTTTCAATAACTTTGACTGAGTTGACTTCCCTGTACCAACGACTCACTCAAACACTATATACATATATTAGACAAGCTATATAAAGAAAGCATATCATACTGAATTATCCATATAATCCTAGTTACACTCGCGTATAATTTTCTCATTTCTTTTGATTTTCTCTCTAATACATATACTACTAATATGTATTTTCCTCCGCTTATATGTATTATTTTTTTCATTTTATTCTTGAGAATGACACGATCCGAAAAAGATGGACAGCTTGTAAAATCATATCACTTTGCAAGTTTCGAAAATGCTCTCGAACGAATGAACAAAGCATGAGCTGAAATTTCTCGCTTAGACCATCATCCAACTTGGACAAATACGTATTCCACTGTTGATGTTTCTCTTTGCACTCATCATCTATGAAACAAGATATGACCTAAAGACTATGAATTAGCACATATTATGGACTCTTTATATACTAGTTACACAAATGCTTCCGCTTAAACAAGAACTTCAAGAACGTTGACTCCTCAAACAGGCTACTGATGACAAACTTTTTGAACTCTATGAAAAATGAGGTGAATCTCTTTATGTGTGAATGGATCCCACAGCTGACTCACTTCACTTAGGGAATTTTGTCTGATTTATGCATGCACTACAATATATGAAGAGAGGGAATAAACTTATCTTCATTATTTGATGAGCGACTTGAATGATTTGAGATCCATGAGGTAAAAACAGTGAAAGGTCTTTTCTAGATAGAGAGACCCTTGCTAGTAATGTAGTTAATATTACTAGTCAGGTAAGCTTTCTTCTTGATAATATTACCAAACTATCAGGACAAAAGTTTGAGTTTACTATAAAAAATAACCTGGATTTTTTTGAGTGAATGAGCTATTTAGATTTTCTTAGAGACGTAGGTAAGCATATTACTGTTAACAATATGATTAAGAAAGAAACAGTTAAAAGGAGAGTTGAATCTGATGATGCATCGATTTCTTACACAGAGTTTAGCTACATGCTTATACAAGGATATGACTTTGTACAACTCTTAAAACAGTATGACTGTAAACTCCAAATTGCCTGATCTGATCAGCGATGAAATGTTGTTACTTGAATTGAACTCATTCGTAAAATTCTAGATAAAGAAGCTTATGGAGCCACCACTCCTCTTATTTTAGATAGTACCTGAAAGAAATTTTGAAAATCTGAGTGAAATGCACTTCGACTAAGTAAGGAGAAAAATAGTCCATATAAAATTTATAACTATTTTATCAATACCTCTGATGAAGATGTTGAAAGATATTTGAGAATCTTCTGCCTAGAGTGAATAGATGTCATAGAACGTAAATTAGAAGAACATCTTAAAGACAAAAGCAAAAGATTAGCTCAACAATATTTAGCTTATTGTACAACTGAACTTATATTCTGAACCGAAGAGGCTGATAAGGCGAATGAAATTAGACACATCCTTTATTCCGGTGATGAAAAAATTGAAAAAATTACTGTATTTGTTGGAGAAAAATGACATGGAAAGGAATTTTTTGAAGCTGTTTGATGATCACTTTGAGATAATATGTCTATTTTAGATGCCTTAACGCTCTCAGGACTTTTTAGCTCAAGGTGAGAAGCCAAAAAAGCTATAAAAAACAACGCAATAAGTCTAAACGAATCAAAAGTTAGTAATTTATGAAAAGAAATAACTGATTCTGACCGATTATGATGAAAAATTGTTCTTCTCAAAAAGTGAAAGAAGCATTACGCGTGCTTGTATAGAGAATAATAAATAGTACAGTGAACCTTTTCTTCTTTTTTAAAAAACTAACACAGCGTGTGTTAGTTTTTTATAAGCTCAGATTATCAGACTATCTTTTTTATGTCATCCCACGTTAACTCCTCTGATCTTTTTCAGAATAATTCATTTGATAACGTGAAATGGCTTAACTGATCTTTTCTCATTTTTCGTATCTTTTTCAATGTTTTTCTTTTGAGTCAGGCGATGGCATCTAAGAACTCTTGCAAGCGTCAAAAGTCTACTTCGTTCTTTTTTTGCTTCTTGATTATTGAAACGACTGCGCTTTCTACCTTTGGAGGTGGTGAGAAATCTTTGGCTGGTACAGTAAACTCATATGTTACTTCATGTCAGTAATTTAACAACCACCATAAGTATGACTTTTTCTGTGCATCACTCTTAATCTTATCCGCTACTTCTTTCTGAATTAAAAATACTCATCAACTAAACTCTTCTGAATCTACAAAGAATTTTCTAAAAATGGGAGAAGTTATATAGTAAGGTAAGTTTCCTACTATTAATGTCCCCCTCACTGTTCATGTTTCTTGTTCTAAAATGTCTCACCAAAAGATCTTCATTCATTGATACTTCTTTGTTAATATTTCCAGATCTTTACGTAAACTTGTATCAACCTCATACACATCTAACTCCTTAAACTCTTCTAACAACAACTTTGTCAACGCTCATTTTCATGGTCAAATTTCTGTACAATGCTGTATATTCTCTTTTTCGGCTAACTTCAAAATACATCTTACCGTATCGTGTAAAACGCTTTCATTATGTAAGAAATGTTGACCATACTTCTGTCACATAAATTCTTTTAAAATGAAAAATTGGGTATTTTATTAAGAAGCTCCTGAATAGATCCTTTAATGTCATTGTACTGAGCATTTACGTCTTTGAGCTTATCTAATTGTTTTAGTAAGTCTAAATCTTTTAGCTTATTAAACTCTACTGATAATTTTTCTAAGCCTTCAAGATTTTCCAAACCAATTAAAGACTCAAGATAATTTTCACCTAATTGAAGCTCAATAACACCATTTAAAAACTCAATTCATTCCAAGTCTTTTAACTTATTACGAGCCATATTTAGTTTCTCTATATTCTCCATAAGAGGAAACCCTATAAATGAATCTATTTGATTTCATGATAGATTAAGATCTTCTAAACTTGGGAAGCAATCAAGTCATTCACCTGAGGTAATTTTATTATCACTAAGGTCTAGCGTTTTAATTCCTCAAAGATCAATTCAAGAGAGAAGATCACAGATTTCTTGTATACTTCAAATACCTAGACCTGATAAATCTAAAGATTGCCCATCTATGAGACTTGTTATATAATCACTTGTAAGTCAATCTGTTCAACTCGCATTTTGATGCTTTTGATCACCTTCTTTTATATCTTTAAATATTCCTTCAACTCCATTTTGAGAGCATCAGACTAATAATAAAAAACTACATGCAACAAGTAACACTTTTTTCATTCTTCTTGATCATCTAATAAAAATAATCACTTACCAAAGTATACTTAGAAAAAATTAAAAACAAAGAATAACTCATATTAATTCCATTTATTTACTAACAACAAAAAAAACCCCACCGAAGTGGGGTCTTTTGAACATTAGTATATGTAGAAGAGAATTAGTCTACTACAGCGTTGTTGTTCAAGAACTCGATTCCTAGTCTAGGATCTGTGATTACAGCGTAACCATCGATTCCAGTATCATCAGCAGCAAATGTAATTGCTCCAGCTGAGAATGAGTCGATTTGAACTCTAACTGAGTCGTCTCCACTGTTAGGCCCTCATAGAGTAACACCCTTAGCTTCTACAACAAAGTCAGCAACTTCACCTTCTTCAAGTACGAAGTCTTCAGTTGAACCAGATACTGTAAAGACGATTTGTCCTCCAGATGGAGCTCCAACGTATACTTCATTACCATCAGCCTTATAGATTTCATATGATCCAACAGTAGTAGCTGAACCAAGTGATTCGTCAAGAGTAATAGTCATGATCTTAAGATCTAGGTCTCCACCTCCACTGTCAGTGTTTGCCCATGTATCAGCAGTTACTCTCAAGATAGCAACATTACTATCTGTAGCAAGAGTTGTTGATTTAAGAGCACTTCCAGCACTGTTTACGAAGTCAACGTTGCTAATAGCAACAGGAACAACGTAGAAGTCCTTAGAAACACCTGAAGTAAGAGTAGATGTACCAGCATCCATATCATCTCCTGATTCTACTCATTGAGCGTCAGAAGGATT
>JAHDCT010000012.1:0-2252 GCA_020629735.1 bacterium
AATCGAAAGCGGAGGACCATTAAAGATAAAGTGAAGACAAGATGTGTTAACACAAACAAAAACAAAGTTAAATTCATTACTTTGAAGTATAGCAGATTGATACAGAGCCCAACTTAGGGATGTACATCAAAAAGTGTGATATAAGTTTGCGAGAAATCCTAAAATTGGATATGGCTTACATGTTGATTGAGTAGAGCTTAAGAAAAGTGAAAAAGAGTACTTGAGTCTAATTGGTATTCGTACACAAGAACAGCTTGATAAGATTAAATGAGATGAGTGATTGAGATCAATGATAGCAGATATTTTCAAGCAAGCGAAAGTGAAAACTGCTTCTTCAGTTATAGCGGCATTCCTAAATGGAGACAGAGTTATACCAAAGCAAAAAGAAAGAGCTCCGGAGACGGTTTTAGAAAAAGTTACACTAATTGAACCAACAGATCAGCTAATCAAATGAGAGGATTTACAAGACGGTAAGCTAAAGGTAACCGTTCAATCAGAAGCAAATAATCTTAAAAGATGAAAATTTATAAATTGTAAAATTAAACCACTCAAGAGGTGATCTAAGACGATATTAGAAAAGAATATTCCACTTAAAACAAGCGATACTTGATCTCGGGATTTCAATTTTAGCAATATGCCATCGTGAAGATATGAAATCATATTAGGGAAGACAGACTGATCTCAAACGGTAGATCCTTTTGTCTTTGAGTATATCAAACCAGAACCAAAGATAAGTAAAATTCCTTTTTGAGAGCTGAAGGCAGAAGCAGGAAAAATGTCAGCCTCAACTCGTGAAATGGAAGTTCGTGGACTAAAACCATGAGAAAAAATAGAAGCAGAGTTGATTTCTGGAACAAGATATAAAACTAATGACTCAAAAGGACGAAGTTCAAGATCTCCTTTCGTTTTAAAAGCATGAGATAAGGTGTTTCTTCAAGGTCTAGCATCAAGTAAAGCTGGTGACAAGGTTAAGAGATGATTTATAACATGAGATATAACACATGAGCTAACTATAGAAACACTGCCAGAGCCATCAGAACCAACTATGTGAACGCCACCTGAAAAGTATATTGCTCCAGGAGAACAATTAGGAGGAAATTTATGAAAAGAAGGAAAGTTTGCTGTTGAGTGGAAAGATGGAGCGAAATGGACTAGGATAAAGGAGTGAAGCACAAATACAGCGTGAGAATGGAATGCGACGATACCAAAATGAAAAATAACTGAGAAAAAAGATGTTAAATTTAGAGTTACCGAAATAGATG
The DNA here is from genome assembly GCA_020629735.1 of bacterium. Lineage (GTDB taxonomy): Bacteria > Patescibacteriota > Gracilibacteria > Absconditabacterales > Absconditicoccaceae > JAHDCT01. The sequence goes on from JAHDCT010000012.1 coordinate 1,263, forward strand.
GAAGCGGAAAAAAAGTTCCTAAGAGAGAATTTGAAAGAGAGTTAGATGTATGTACTCCTAGGTTAGAAGACCCAATTGATATAACAGAAGCAGGATTGAAAATGAAACTAACTGCTGGAACTGGAGTACCTCATGAAATTACAATGAGAGAATGAGAAACATGACCTGAGTTTTCGGTGAAAAGTACTCCATCTACAATAAGTAATTTTGGTGAGCAGGTAAAGTTATCAGCATTGTTAACTCCTGGAAAAATATATTATGTGAAAGTAGGTTCGACAGGGCAGTGGACGAAGTTTGAGTATAAGAAAGAGACGATAGAATCACCAGATCCATTTACAATTGGAAAGAAAACAGCAGAGGTAGGAACGACAACGCCAGTAAAATCAGATTCAATAGCTATAACATGATTGACAAAGGCAACAACGGTGACAATAACAAGTTGAGAGATAAGAATAGGAGGAGCATGAGCATGGTTAGCAGCGCCATGACCACATCCAATACCATGAAATACGAAAATAGAAGTAAGAGATATTCCATGAACGACAGAAGGAGATATAAATAATGTATGAGTGACAATATGATGAGTATCAAATACATACAAAATAGAGACAGTAGCGAAGTGAGTAGAGTCACCAGATCCATTTACGATTGGAGGAAAAACAGCGGAGGCAGGGACGACAACGCCAGTAGCATCAGAACCAGTGACGCTAACGTGACTAACAAAGCCGACAACGGTGACAATAACAAGTTGAGAAATAAGAATAGGAGGAACATGAGCATGGTTAGCGGCGCCATGACCACATCCAATACCATGAAATGTAGATATAGAAGTAAGAACAATACCATGACCAAATGAATGAAATGAAAGAAGTGTATGAGTAACAGTATGATGAGAATCATCAACATATAAGGTAGAAACGGTAGCGAAGTGAGTGGAATCACCAGATCCATTTACAATTGGAAAGAAAACAGCAGAGGTAGGAACGACAA
>JAHDCT010000012.1:2352-14250 GCA_020629735.1 bacterium
TAAGAACAATACCATGACCAAATGAATGAAATGAAAGAAGTGTATGAGTAACAGTGTGATGAGAGTCATCAACATATAAGGTAGAAACGGTAGCGAAGTGAGTGGAGTCACCGGATCCGTTTACATTATGAAAGAAGACGGCAAGAGCGTGAACAACGACGCCAATAGAGTCAAATAGTGAGCCAGTGACCTGATTGAAATGACCAACTCCAGTGACAATAAGTGCCTGAGAAGTATCTATATGAGGATGAGCATGGATAGCTGTGTGAGCAGCTTGATATCCACCAAATATCACAAATTGACAAGAGATAAGAGTAAGACGTGTACCTTCTCCAACGGAGTGAGAAACAGTTAAGGTGAAAGCAACCATTGGGTCTTTGAGTAGCACATATGAATTAGAAACAATTGCACTCGAAAAACCAAACCCATTCCCAATAACAAAGAAAACAGCTGATGAGGGAACAGCTGCTACACCAGTTCCATCGGATCCAGTGCCAATTACATGACTTACTTGACCAAACACAGTAACCCTAACAAGTTGAGAAATTAATATTGGGTGAGCATGACGGGTTGGAGCGCCATGACCACATGCTATTCCAGGAAACGTAGATATTCAAGTAAGACAAAATCCATGACCAAACACGTGAGATAGAAGAGTTATGTCAGTAACAATTTGAGGAGAAACACATTCTTATGAGGTAGAGACCGTTGCAAGACCAGAAGTTACCATTAAATGACCGACTCAAGTAAACTGAAGTGAAGACTTTCAAGTTACATGAGGAAATGGTCGTAACCTAATGATATACGAAACAGCTGTTTGAGCACCATGCCCAAATCCAGCAGCATTACCAGCGCCGCCTACAATTTGAACAGCACTAGGTGCATGACCGTGAAATAATCAAACAGTAAATTTAACACCTGGGACAGTGTGACCACGCAGAATTTATGTAATAGATCAAGCTTGATGAACTGCTAGATTTATTGATGTAATAGTAATGTGATGAGCATTCATTGCATGACATCCACAAGAAACGTGAGCAAGAAGGTGACAAGGTCAAGTAAATGGATTGCCAACGGGACAACAAGTGAGGTGATACTTAGAAGATTCAGGATGAAATAGAGTAAATAATACTTTAGTAAACTGATGAGCAATCGTTTGATGAACTTGGACATACCTTACTCCGAATGGAGTAGTCTTGGACCCATGATCATATACCATGGTAGTTGAGGTATGAAATAGTGCAACTCCATACAAAATTGAATGAGGTCTAGAAATTGCCAACCAATTAACAACCATAAATAAACCAGCAGATGATCCAGTAACGGTAAATAAAATGCCGATTTCTTGAACATGACCAAAGAAAACGAATATGTTGTTAACAATACAGCATCAAAATGCTGCATGAGCATGGATTCCAGTAAGAAATACAACTAGAATGACAAATGAGCATGGGAGTCGAGATTATAATTTCTTATGACCAGATAGAGGGGAGTATAGAGTGATGGCTCAAGCACAAACAGCCGCTGCACCTCCGGTAAATATTTGAAACCAGGCTCAAATCGAATTTAATTACCAACCAGCAGAATATACTCTACCAGACATAACCTTTGATGATGTAAATTCATTAAATGTTAACCAAGTAGTGCCAGTGCCAAAGACAATTGTGATTCCAACAGATGGGAATCCACAACAAATACCATTGACGGCAAGTCCTGGAGTATTTGTATCGGTAAATGGTGCATTACCACCAATTGCTCCTCCAGCATGAATGATGGTAAATCCAGGTGACACCATTCAGATGACTGTAACCGCTCCGGCTCAGTTAGGACAAACACAAACAGCTACAGTGACTATTTGAAATAAAGAATATGAAGTGAACGTCTCAACAAGGCCAGAATTCGCGCCAGTAATAGACCAAAATAAGCGTAGTCAAACGGTTTGAAAAAATAAAGCATATATTTCTTGAACTTGTCCGAATCAAACACAGACAATCAAAGTGATGAGGAAAAAGAAAGGTACTAACGATTTTACGGAAGTAGTAACTGAGGTAAATGTAGCGGACCTTACCCGAAGACAAAGATTGCCATTTACGTGAAATAACTTCCGTGGAAGAGATGGACAAGCAAACAACCGTTTTAATATCAATCTAGACGGATTATTAGATGAGGGTACGAACGAATACAAAATTATTGCAACTAAGTTCGATAAATCTTGAAACATAGTAGAATGAGAAGCCTCTTATGCTCGTATAAACTACGAAGCGCAAGATCAAATAATGGTCCCAGTACCAAATCCGCCTTCTGCAGCTGACCTGAAAAAAGATCCATTGCCACTTTCGTGATTAGCTGGACCTAACCAAATTGTAAGGATTACGAATTGGAGAGGAAAACTCATAGCATCAGTGAAAGCTGATAAAAATGGTAATTGGGAAGCAAAGATTTGATCAGCCCAACTTGGAAGAGGAAGAACAACGCTGTATTTCGCATGACGTACCGAAGATAACAAACGTTCGAGTGGTGGATGATTTTATAGAAATTCTCTTTCTATTAAATATAGACCAAATGAAGCAGGAAGAGCTAGGTTTACAGAACCACGCCAAAATGGTCTTGTCCCACGAACAAAGTGAGCAGATAATTTTGTAATGATGAAATGAACAGCAAGTAAAAATAGTATGGTAGAAGTCTATAGAAAAGTTGGATGATTCCGTGTACAGAAACAAGTAATCTCAGTAGGAGCTGATGGTAAGCGAGAAGTAGATGTAGGAGGTCTAAAGCGCGGAAAATATACCCGATACGTAAGAGAAATTAACGAAGAATCAGAACACAAAGGAAAAGAAATGAAACGTACGTTTAAGGTAATGAAAGCAAGTAAGATCATTGCTGCAGAAAAAGCAGGATCGCAAAAGAATGCAAAAAATGAAAGAGGATTTGGAGAAAAAGTTTGGGATTTTATTAGCGGGAAGAGATTTGATAAAGATGGGAAGGAGAAGAAAGAGAGCGAGTGGAGTAAAATAGGGAAGCGATTTTGATGAGCACGACGTGGTGATCATATTAAATGAAGTAAATCTAAGTGAAAGATGTTCCCAATGGACATGATTAGTGATACAGCTAAAATACTTGATTTAGAAAACCCATGGAAAAAGAGTGCTTAAATTGGCACTCTTTTTTTTATGTGTCAAGTGTAATTCTATCACGTAGCTTCACAAATTGTGCTTGTGAGAAGATTCATCTATACTCAATATAGAGTATTTTACGTAATAGAGTACTATGCCTGAAAAGTTAGATTTAAAGATTGAATCAGGAGATTTAGCTGGGAAAACAGTAGACGCAACCAAGTGATTTGCTGATATGGACTCAGAGATTAGAGCTGAACTTTTAAAAAGTTCGGCAGCTTTGAAGTCGCTGTTAGATTCAGTATGAACAGCCTGATGAATAACAAAGCAAAAATATATGACTGAGGTTGAAAAACTAGTTAATAGATTTTTTGTTGATGCGAGTGCTGAAATGGCTGATCATGATGACAAAGCAACAATATATTTCGAATCAATTTCTACTCCATGAACTGTGTATGCTGTTAAAACCGATTTGGTAGAGACAGATCCAAAATCTGCGATGAAGTTCTTTCATCAAGTAATTGATATTGTAAATGATGTTCTTGCAGTTGATGTTGATAAAGCAACAGAAATTAAAGCACACTTAGATGCAACTGGGCACATCATGCATGAGCTTGCTCATGAGATTGAAAAATGAATAAAAGAAGTGGAAGGAATAAGAGATGATTACAATAAAGTTCTAGATAACATTAGAACTAGCGGGAATTTGAAACCAAATTCTAATAATAACGACTTAGATTGATTCAGAACAGATATAAAAAGTGCAAGAACTGATATGTTGAATCAGTTAGGAAGCAGAGTGACTTTCTCAGAAGAAATAAGTCGTACACCAACTACTTCAGGTCCGTTTCCAATTACTCCCACGGCTCCAATGACGCCTGCAACTCCTAGTGTTACCGTAAGGAGATGAGCAGCATCTGCAGCAACGTGAAGAACAACAGTAACTGAAACGACCGTAGAGGCAAAACCAGATCCTGGATCTACTCCTCCATCATATAGTAGAGTAACAACAGTAGTGGTAAGAGAGGAAATTACCCAAGCAAAAGATTTACCATTACCTTTTGCTGGTTCTAACCTAGAAATTCATCTTGATGGGCATGCAAGTCCATTAACAAAACAAGATGTGAGAGAGCTCATGTTAAGAGCTGACCTTATGTATAAAGAAATGGATGCAAGAAAAGAGTTGAATGGTATGTATGGAGAATCAACACCTATTCCTTCAGCACTACCAACTAAAGCAAATTCATACCTACAAATAGTTGCATATAGAGATAAGTTACTTAATGATCCAAATAGTAAAAAGAAGAGTTGAGAGTTTAAGAGTAAAATCATTAAAGAACTAAAAAAATTAGTTCCATTGTTGCAAGAAAAAGAAAAGGAAATCGATGATAAGATTTTTGAAATTTCGGGATTTGAACCAGGTAAGATAGATATGAATACGGTTCGTACACGTGGTATGAACACACAATGGCAGCAATTTATTTGAACACATGGATTCTCAGCACCGACGACTCCTTCAGTTCCAAATTCTAATCCCACAACCACATCGACAACACCTACAATTAGTTGATTTCCTCAATTAAACAATGCATATCCTAATACATCAAGTGGATTTCCAAATACAGTATCAACAGCGTTTAATTCATGAACATGAATTAACTTGTCCCACTTCAATAATTCATCCATTCCAATTAAGCAAAGAAGGATGGATCACAAGTATCTAACTCAATATGCTCAGCTTCATAATCAACATATGTCTTCTGTGATGACGCAGAGTGAGGCAGACTTTTATACCCAGTTGGCTAAGATTGATGGGCAACATTACAACAGAGCTAGTTGAACTCGCTGAGATTGGAGAAGGATGGCTAAAGCAATAAAAAAAATGGATAAACAAGCATGAAAAAAATTAAATTACCTAAGAAAAGCTTTTCCTCATATGATTTCATTTGCATTTGCGCAAACGGCTTTAGTTGAGTGAGCAGGATTTTGGGATGCACTTCGTCAATCAGTTCCAGGTCATCATCATAGTCATGGTATGGTGCAGCCATATAATAGAATTGACTTTTGGAATAGTGACCCAAGTCTAGTGCAAATGGCAGAAGCACTCTATGGACCAAATTGGCAAACGGTAATAGGATGAACATTATATGGTCATAGCTGAGCGACAGCTCCAGCATATGCTCAATACCTTCCATCTGCTTTACTAGCACCACCATCAACACCATCAACAGTAGTTTGAGGTCTTACGGAGAATGATTTATGAGATGTAAACGGATTAAATCTAAGACGTTGAGCAGATGGAGAACGGATGTTGCAAGGTTGAATAGAAGGGAAAGAAGAAGAAGTACTTGCTATGTATATGAAAGCGTATGAAAATGAGGAAGCGGTTGCATGAATTACGTTTTCAAAGATTAATGCAACATTCAAGCACGCGTGATATCTACTTATGAAAAGTGCTATGAAGCCTTGAGGTTCATCACTTAACATAGTAGAGTCGTTAAAAGCAAAGAACGTGCCAGAAGATAAAGCGCAAATGATAGCACACCGTATGATGGTAGATGCAATATGATACGACAAAAGTATTGTAGCTCATGTGAGAACAGAATATGAGGTTCTTCTGTGAAACTACCTGACTGATTATGCAAAAAAAATGTGAATTAAAAGAACAAACCTCACTCCAGGTGAAAGAGAAGCATTAATTAATCAATTGATTGACGAAGGTGATACACAAATTTATGAGCTGTTTTCTAAAGCTTCAAATATCTGATTGAGAAAAGCATATGGTTTAAATGCTACATCAACCGATAATATTAAGAACATGCTTTCATCTATTTATGAAAGCTGATATGGTTGGTTAGATATGACGACGAAACCAACTACACAAGTGAGCAGTAATGTATGAGTATGAATGGCATACGCTATTGAAGAGGTCATTTGAGAAAACCCATTGAAGAAAAGATGATTTGTCGAAAGATTTAACTCTCCTGAAAAAATCGTTGATGAAATCCAAGCTGGGGGACTATTTGGGGTAGCGTGAGCATGAGTGAAAAGCTTAGCAATTCAAGCGTGAATGCCACCTGAATATGCTGAGAAGATTTCTACATGAATAAGAAAATTCTGACCTCTTGCAGCAGGTATATACCTTTGATATCAATGAGTGAAATTCGTCTTTGGTCATGGTCAATGATTCGGAAAGTGATTACGAAGAGCGTGAATGGTATGAGTATGACTAGCTATGTTCTGAGCGGATGCAAAGATGTTGCTTGCATGAGGAGATGGATGACTACTAACAGGTTGGCTAAATAATTTCCTAGGACCTGGTCAAGACAAGATTAGAGAAGGAGCTCTCTGAGATCTAGATATGTTTGATCTAATATTCGGAGATGAAAAAGTATCAGATTTATGATCAATGATTACACTTACCGCGTGATGAAAGTTTGCTATTAAGCCAGAATATGCAAGTAGAATGGCTCAAATGTTGTGATTAGATGGAACACAAAAGGAGCTTCTAGATTGAGTAATGGCTTCTCCGTGATCAGGGTTAAATACCATGATTCATAATGTTATGCTAACTCTCGGAGTGAAAAATGCAGCAGATTTTAACACATTTATTGCAACTAATTGATCTAAGAAAATAAGGGAAGTAATTGAGAACGTGAGTGTAAGTGCAACAATAGTGAAGAAAATTATCGACAATCTCGGTATTACTGATACAACTATGAAAGATAACTTGAGAGCTGAAATTCAAGCGATGTGACCTCAAGAAAAGTTAGCCGCAGTAAAGAGGATGCAGGAGATGGTAACATTTACAGACCACTTTGATCGTGCTTCATATGTGTGGAGAGATCACATGCTGCTTTACAGAAAGAATACTGTAGCTAAACTAATCGCTACATGAGTAGTGCCTGCTGACTTTGATAAACATTTGAGTGTGTGATTTACAAGTATGGCTGCAGCCCCAAATCCAGTATCAATTCTCAAAAAAGATTTCATTATTTGAGCAAAATGAACTGGTTGAGTAATGTGATCTTGAAATTCGAGTGCAGATAGAATTGCGTTTGAAAATGAAATGCTAAAAGTGTTCACCGATGCTGCCTCTGCAACGCCAGTACCAATTGCTGATATGAAAAGGCTCTTGCTAGATGATACTGCGGTAGTAAATATTCAATCTCTAGCACTTACCTCAGCAGCTACATCCGACGATAAAGTAATGTTAGACACGACATTAACCGGTAGTCCGGCATCTATGAAAGATAAAGACTTCTTGTTGAATATAGACACAGCAAGTAGACCATCATATTCATATTCTAGCGAAATGATGTTTAGATGTGATAAATGAGAAGGTTTTATTGGAATTCAATCAGCTGCCTGAGCAACTCCACCTAGTGAGTACTTCTATATGAAAGTACCAACAGGAAAATCTGGTGAATTTAAAGAGTTTAAGATCAGTCAAATTGATTATGGGACATGATGAGTATGATGATATACGTGAGTCCAACCATTTCACATCTGATCAGCGTGATTCCACTTCTCAGGTGCGCCATGATCACACACGAGAGAAACAGATTTTAGGTTCTCATCTTGGGATCCTACGCCACCTGGGGCATATAAATCAAGTCCGTGGTTTACTCATGAACTTCTGAATGTAATGTATGAAAACATTCAAAATGGGAACTCAACGTTCCCAGTAGGGAATTGAGTTGATACCTGAGTGGCAGGTACGGCAACGACGCCTGGTGCAGCAAATATTAGATGATACAAGGTTATTATGACGCCATTATAATGGCTGTAAATAATTGATAGAATTAAACCGCTTGAAGGCGGTTTTTTTATGTTAAAAATGAGAAATATGTATTGACAAATTTTAAAAAATAAGTAAATTCAAATTTCAGGTAATACTCTCAAAAGTGAGCGTATTATGTACATTAAAATCATTTTCTAATAAATACATAATTTAATCTTTTTTATGAATGCAATACAACAGCTATTCGAAAAAATCGATAAGGAAGGGAAAGTAGCCATTCCCCAAAAGTACTATCGATTAAACCCATCACTTCGGTATTTGGGTCTATTCTTTTGCCTGGCTTTAATAGGAATACTCCTTGTGACAGGCATACAATCCGTTTTGGGTATTTATATTGCCAACGGAAATTTAACTCCTGCTTTCATGCTTGGAAGCGCAATTCTTTTAGCCATAGGAGGGGCTATAATAAAAGGATGGAGGATATGGAAAGGTTTAGCCGTGTCAGGTGCATTTTTAATGGTATTAGGAGTAGGTGAAATTGTTGTCAATGGTTTTGAATTCTTCTATGCAAGATACAAAATGGACGAAAGCTTATTGCATGCAGATGCAACGAAAATCTACAATGAAAATGATGCCTACAATGTAAACTTGAATTCTGAATTTTCCAATATCGTTTCTCAGTACAATACTGCTAAAACATCATCCGAGAGCTACCTTACTGCACTCGCAAGTGATAGTTCTGTTAACAAAATCATTTTGGCAAGTATTTCTCTACCTACAATAGAGGATGAAAGCATTTTGGAAGACAATTCAATCTTGGTATTGGACAATATCCCAACCATGAGAGCAGGTATAGTGGCAAGTGCAGATGTATATGATGCGAATTATGCGCTTGCCAAAAGTGCATTAGAGAAAGTTCAAAAAAACTTTTCGTCCTTAAAGATTAGCATGGCAACATTGGCTGTAACTCCTAAGTACGAAGATGTTTTGGGCGCTTTAAAATCAAATGTCCGAGTAATCGAAGAATTAGCTTTGGAGCCACAGAAAACTGCCATCAGGTCATTTACACCAAGTTTCGGAGACAGCTTGGTTGCAACACTTCCGTTCTCCGCATTAATTATTTTCCTTCTCGTTATGATTTACTTCTTCTCAGGTCAGGCTAAAGGTTTGGAAGCAGACTTTTTAGAATGGGCGAAGAAAGAAGGATATGAGTTGGAAACCACAACCACTTAAAAAAAATAAAAGATGAACTCAGCAAGAAAAATTTTAATCTTAGGCGTTTTAGCAGTTGCAGCCATCCTTGGAGTACTTCGTTTCTTTCCAGGAAGCTACACCGCAATTGCTATCACTTTAGTTGCTTTACTTTTTGTAGGAGTTCTTCTTTTCTGGAATGACCTACTAAGACCATCAGGAGCAACCACTACCGCACCGCCACCAGCTGGAGGTGGAAGCCTATCTGCCTGGGTATCAGGTCTTTCAGATACCTTCAAAATAGTATTGCTTGCTGCAGTAATATTATTTGGTCTTATTATTATTGGGTATATTGTTATTACTCTTGGAGTAAATCTCTTTGGAGGAGTGACTTTACCTGCATTCTCGCTCAGCGGGAACCTTGCAGCAACTATATTAGCCATTTTATTAACTATCGCTGTTTATTTCTTAACCGACGCTTGGTTAGGAAGAGGAACAGCATGGTTAGTGATTTGGGGAGTGTGGTGTTATAACCTATTCCCAGCGTTCACACTATTCGTTGTGTGTTTAACAATAACCTTATTTGTAATCTGGTTTCTTGTTGAGCAACATGCGAATGGAGTAGGCTGGGCATTAGGGTTCCTTCTTATCCTAATAATCTGGATTGGGTCAGGGATGATTAAAATATCATCAGCCCCAACTCCGATATCGGGACCCGGAGCAACCACTCCCACTCCTATTACAATTACCGTTCCTCCGGCCGGTGGAGGAACAAAACCAACTATCGGTTCAGGTCCTACTATAGGTGGCCCAACCAAAACAATTGTCCACCCACCGGCAACGGGTGGAGGAAGATAGGAGATAATTTTCTCTGTAATATCTTCACCTTTCTCTTTGAACACAAAGAGAAAGTCAAAGCTGCTTAGACTTAATAGTTTAAGCAGCTTTTTTTGTTCTTCTTTCTTTGTCAAGTAGTAAACATGCGTTTTACAATGATTGTTGGATTGGCATAATAAATGCATGTATACTTATGTTGAGTATTTTATGTTTTCACATCATGACTCACGAAGAAATCGAATTTGATCTAAATAAAGTTGAAGCCGATGTTGATGATCATGTTGTCGGCAAACTTGAAGATCTTCTAGAATTAGAGGAAGTAACAGAGGTAACTGAAACAGTCTCCAATTTTTCAACAAAGTTCGATATAGCCGAACTCGAATTTTGAGTACCTTGAGATATAGAGACATATGATAAAAAAATTAGTTCATATAGTGAGGCGTATGGTAAAATTAGCCCAGATATCGGGTATGATGAGATAGATGATCATCTAATTCAGGAAGAGCAAGTAGCAGTATGAGCATTTGTATTCAATATGGCATGGAAGTGACTTAATAAATCTATTAGTGAGTTAAAGAGACTTCATCCTGATTGGGAAAAATCTTGATTCCTTAAAACTGATACGAACGGTAATTTTGATATGGATGCACTGATTAGTGAGATTTTTTTAGGTGGAAATGACTTATACTTAGGAAATGACTTCGAGTTTAGCGATTGGCTTCCAATAGGTGATGCGTTTGAGTGACCATCTCAATTGACTACTGACTTAATGGCTAAATCAACTGAAATTATTGCTGAAATAAAGAGACATATACTACCTGATTTAATTCATGCAATAAACAATCAAGCTGATGATTTTCCCGATAAGTATAAAGTAGTTCCGGCAGAGATTGATGAGGACGAAGATGGTGATCCGGATACATGATCAAGTGGAGACGATTCGGATGATTGATCAAGCTGAGGTGGAACATGATGAACATGACCTGGAACAGGCGGGTGATGAACTTCATGATCGAGTTGATGAGTTGTAAAGCTTGCTCCTCCTTCAACAGTTTCTCAGGATTTACTCATTACTCCTGCAAATGTAGATATGAGCCCTTTCGATAGATTTCTGTATAACATGAAATCTGATATGAGTAACGGAGACTGATCTAAGTACGCTCTATGAGCATTAGTCGCTGCGCCGCTTATATTTTTTGGTTTTAAGGTTTCTAAAAAGTGGGTAGAACATTCAACAGATGTACGAACTGAAGAATGACGAGGTAGTAAGATAATAAACTGACTTATAAATGGTCTGTGAGCATGGTGATTATTTAATGTGGCAAAGAAGGTCTTTACAAAAGAAGTTAAATTTGATGATACAAATGTGCAGACGGCTTATGCTTCAATGTGATCTATGTTCTGATGAGTTCCTCCGAAAGTTGAATGACTAGGATGATGATATGAGGTATGGTGAGAAGGGCCTTTGGTAGAGAAGATATGATTTGATTGAGCAGTAAATGTTGAGTATATGACTTCTAGTAAAAAAGCTATACGTATTTGACCTCATCGATGAGATAAAAAAGCGAAAGTAGTCGAGTTTAAGGATGGGGTAGAAGTAGAGCTTGGCTGATATATGTTTACACTTTCAAGGAAAGTAAAGGGGAGCAATGAAGTAGTAGTCTTAAAAAGAGGAGAAGAAATAACTCGTGAAAGGACTCCTGATGTAAGATATAATCCAGCGAATTTGCATCGTTTATCTCCAAGTGAACATTTAGAAATAGATGGTATGAAGGTAAATGCTGTTTCAAAGGATATTCAATGAATTACACCTGAAGATAAAAGTAAAATACCAGATAATCGGAAGCTGGAGTACTTTGATAATTGAGCAGTAAGAATTGTCGGTGAAAATGATAAATTCCGATTTTTTGATACCGGTAAAGATGTTCTCTATCCAGGTGCATATGATAACGGAAAGGTTCAGGCTACAGCTATGAGAGGAAATCAACTGATACATGTGAGGTTTACCTTATG
>JAHDCT010000013.1 GCA_020629735.1 bacterium
ATCAGCATCTAATTTCCCACAAGAACCACATGTTTTTGAAGAAAAGAAAACAGCAACTTTTTTATCTTCACTTTCAGCCTTAGCTAAAGCTGCATCAGAATAATCCATATATCAAGCGAGAGCAACAGCAGATCATGTGTCATTAGCAGCTGAGTCTCCTGAAGGAGCGCTACATCAAGTTAGAATAGCTCAAAAAGCAAACAAACTTACAACAATAAGAAGTAATTTTTTCATACGTATAAAGAAATAATAAAACAAAAATTTTCTTTCTAAGGAAATACATCCTTAACTAAAATAAGATATTATAATAAATGTGCACCCAATTCTACAATAAGAGCAGAATTATTCATACATATTCATCAGTTGGTTGAGGTGAGTATATATTCTGAGGCGGAGATCATGAGCTATTTATCACATAATGATCTAATAGCGAAAATGAATCAAAAGCTATATAATCAGAATTAACAAAAAAGTCACTCTTGACTGTCTTAACTATAGAAAACGGCTCTATAAAAACTTCTCAATACACTCAATTATTTTTCTTCCAACATCACCACTTAGATTCGAATGTATCAAGTTTTTTGTCCTGACACACTAAACTAAAATCATCAACTCAAAACTGCTCAGGGGAAGTAGTCACCCAAGCTTTCACAATAAATTGCGAAAAAAATAAATAAACAAATAAAGAAAGAAGTGAAAGTCATCTCATAAAGAGAAAACAAAAACGGATAAAGATCAAACAAAGATTACACTATGAGGACATCAAAATAGTATCCGGCATTTCATGATATCTTCTTACCATCTTCAAGAGTAATTTAGCTGTTGCAATCACATCTTTCTCACAATACGCCTGAATCCTCTGCAAATCATTATCTTGTCGATACACTCTAGCAACTTCCTCACCAGAAATATCATCTTTTGGAGTTTGAATATCCATAACACGACACAAAAGATCTAGTGAGACAAAACTTTTTCTATCTCAAAACTTCCAAAGATCCATCGTATCTAGAAAGTTGATTTCTCGCGGTTTTTTTCCAACCACATCAATAATATTTGGCAAAATAAGACCATGAACGGTGGCTCTTCTACAAATATATGGAACATCAAATTCTTTTATATTATGTCCAGATAATTTATGAAATGATTTATCATACTCATTATTTAATAGCTCAAAAAAATCAGTAAGGATTTTTTTCTCATCATCTCAGGAAAAAGACTGTATAGAAAGAGCCTTTCTTCATTCTTCATCTTTAACAAACCTTCCCACCGAAATTACAATAATTTTACCATACTCAGCATAAATTCAACTACGATTTTCATACAGTTCACCTGCCGTCATAGAATCATCAGCTTTCGTCATATAAGAAGCTTTCTTCTCCCAAATTTTTTGAACATCAGTTTCTAAATCATAGAAACTAGAACACTGTGGAACACACTCAATATCAATAAAAAGAACATTTGATAATCTAAATTTTTCCATCAGAAGCAAAAATAAAGTAAAATCACTGTACAATCATCAATTACGTATATAAGAAGCAAAAAATAAATTTCAAGTAACTTACTCTAGCACATATAAATCAACAGATGCATAGACAAAAAAATGCTTACATCTCCACAACATAAAATCATAAAACCTAAATGAAGTACAAGTCAAACAAAGAAAACTCTGATGGATTGCATTAGAGCAAAGCATTCATATACATAACGACTATGTACTATTTTTAATTTCTACCGACTACATTAATGAAAAAAGGAATAAGTTTCTTCCTTATAGCAGCCCTATTTATTACCACATGACTATGGTTTGTTAAAAATAGTTCCATTGGATCACAAGGAGAAGTCATTCAAAAGCAAAATGAAGAAATAAATCTCAATACATTCATAGAAAAATATGAAGCCAATATCTATGAAAAGGTTGAGCTCTTAGACGCAACAAAATTAAAATGATACGAAGTACTCACATGAGAAATTAAACCAAACATTTTAGGAATAAAGGCTGACAAAAAATATAAAATTCGAGAGACTAACAAACCAGTAGACACCTCATTACCTGAGTTATGATTTAAACTAAATGGTGACATACCAATCGAAGTAACTTACGATGAAACTGGTTTTTCACGAAACTACTACTAGAACAAATACTTCCAATTCTGTTCTTCTTAGGTCTTCTCATTCTCGTATTTAGATTTATGTCTAAAGGAAGCTGATGATGACTCCCCTTTGGAACTAAAACATGAGTTCTAAGAACCAAAACTGATGTAGATACAAAATTCAAAGATGTAGCATGAATGGATGAAGTAAAAAATGAACTCATAGAAATTGTTGATTTTCTTAAAAATAGTAAGAAGTACAAAGATCTATGAGCAAAAATACCTAAGTGAGTACTTCTTTACGGACCTCCTGGTAGTGGAAAGACACTTCTTGCAAGAGCCGTTGCATGAGAAGCATGAGTACCTTTTTTCTCAGCATCATGAAGTGAATTTATGGAAATGCTTGTAGGTATGTGAGCTGCAAAAGTAAGAGAGTTATTTAAAAAAGCAAAAGCTGCACAACCAGCAATTATTTTCATCGATGAAATCGATTCAATTGGAAAGAAAAGATGAGGTTGAGTAACTTGATGACATCAAGAACAGGAACAAACCTTAAATCAGATATTGACAGAAATGGACGGTTTTGATAAAGACAGCAATGTAGTAGTTATTGCTGCGACTAACAGACCAGACACGTTAGACAGCGCTCTTCTAAGATCAGGAAGATTTGATAGAAAGGTAATGGTTGGTAGACCAACACTTGAAGAAAGAAAACTTATTCTTGAATACCATGCAAAACAGAAAAAATTTGGAAAAAAGATAGACTTCGATCCACTCTCAAGAAGAACAAGCGGAATGGTTGGTGCTGATTTGGCAAACATTATCAATGAAGCAGCTTTAAAAGCAGCAAAAGATAATCGCAAAAAGATTGATGAAAAAGACTTAGAATATGCATTAGAAAAAATTGTTATGTGACCAGAAAAGAAAATTAAAACACTAAAGGAGCAAGAAAGAAATATTGTAACCTACCATGAACTAGGTCATGCAGTAACAGCTTATTATCTAGAACATGCAGATCCTGTTGAAAAAATTTCTATAGTAAGTAGAGGTCAAGCACTTTGAGTAACGCGAATGATGCCAGAAGAAGATAGCTACCTCAGCTCAAAAGTGAAATTCTTAGATGAAATGGTAACCTTACTCTGATGAAGAGCTGCTGAAGAAGTATTTTTCTGAAAAGGACACATCACAACGTGAGCAAGTAATGATTTTGAAAGAGTAACTAAAATTGCTCACAATATGATTCTTAAATATGGTATGGATGAAGACTTAGGAACGCTAGTTTACTACGATGCTGATAAAGGAGACTATACCCCATTCAAGCCTTTCTCAGAAAAAACATCAGAGATCATAGATAAGAAAATAAGATGACTTGTAGAAGAAGCATATAAAAAAGCAATTGAACTCATAAAAGATAATAAAAAACTAATCGAAGCAATGGCAGAACTTCTTTTAGAAAAAGAATACATATCAAGAGATGAATTTGAAAAAATGATGAAAGAGCCAAAAAAGATAAAGGAAAGAATAGAAGAGATAAAAAAACAAGATCAAAAAAGATCAGAAGAAAAGAAGGAAAGTAAAAAATCTAAAAAGAGCAAATAGACACTATAAAAAACATCAAAAAAATGAACTTTCAAAGTGACTTTACTCTCGTTAACACATGAGAATACAAGACATATACACAAAGTACAAAGTTCCTCCTCACTTACAACAACACATGTATCGAGTTGCATGAATAGCAAAAAATATTTCTCAAAATCGAAATTGAAAAAAAATTAACCATAAAGCTATTTTCGAAACAGCACTTCTTCATGACTTAGGAAATATTCTTAAATTCAATATGAGTCTCTATCCTGATTTCTGGGAACCAGAATGAGTAACATATCGAACACAGGTAAAAGAGTCATTTAAAAAATACTGAACAACAGAACACGAAGCTACGCTCAATATTGCTCAAGAAATCTGAACTAATAAAGAAAGTTTTTCTCTTCTAAAATGACTTATTACCTATCCATCAAAAATAATTGATCCTCAAGAGAAACGAGAAATCAGAGTAGCTGACTATTGCGATGCTCGTGTTTGACCACACTGAGTAATGACCTTAGAAAAAAGAGTAGAAGATCTCATTGAAAGGAATATGAAAAACAAAGGATTACAAAGAAACGAAGCAGAAAGAATATCCAAAGAACGATATCAATCATGCAAAGATACAGAAAAAATAATTATGGAAAATTCATTGATATCACCAAAAAAAATATTTCAAAAAGAAGTGGATAATGTACTACAAGAAATGAAAGAGTATGCTTTATGAACAACAAGTTAATGACTGTAGATCCATATAAAATTATAGAAAAATATTATACACCTGGCAGTTTGGCATATACCATACTTGTTGCACATTCAACAATGGTCTGCTCAAAAGCAACAACTATTGCTACACGTCGAAATAAGCTACACAAAGAGAATCAAGTTAATATTCAACTCGTACAAGAGTGAGCATTACTCCATGATATTTGAATCTGTACAACTAAAACACCAGACATTGGTAATACATGAAACAAACCTTATCTCCATCATATTGTAGCATGATATGAAATACTCCTTAAAGAAGAGCTACCAAAACATGCTCGTATAGCTCTCACACATACGTGATGTTGAATACATCACAGCCAAATTAAAGAAAGAAAACTTCCTCTTAGTCTAGAATTAAACTATCTTCCACAAAGTCTTGAAGAAAAAATAGTAAGCTATGCAGATCTTTTCTATACGAAACATCTTGAAAATTTATACGTAGAAAAGACACCAAAAAAAATTAAAAAAGAACAACAGGTATTTTGATTAAGCCAGGTAGACACCTTTAACAAATGGCATAGTCTATTTGACTTATAATTTCTCCATAACCACCTATGAATCTTATTATAAAAGATGCAGTGCGACAAATACTCTGAAGACTTGCAAGTGCAATCTGATGATTTCTCGTTATCAAAATAATTACTCCATATTTAGGACCACTCAGATTTGGTGATTATAGCACAATTCTCAAGTATTTTGCTATTCGATCTGCTTTTGCAGACTTCGGTCTCTACGTCATAGCAATGAAACAACTATGAGAAATTAAGAAAAAAATCTTTAAATGAAAACAAACAGTACAAGATTTAACTAAACTTGATACAAGCTTACTTTCAGAATATTATAACAAATTTGTCTCATCAAGACTATTTATGATATGTGTAGTATATGTAACTGCACTATTAATTGCTTACCTCATTCCAAGTTATACATCAAATCCGTATCTTGTACGAGGACTTCCATTATGAATGATTTTTTCAGCAAGTTTCATGACTGCAGGTATTTTACAAATACCTCTCCAACTCTTCTGGAAAATGAAACACTTAAGCATAGCATTAATTCTTGCAAGAATAGTGCAACTTATAATTTTGGTACTAGGAGTATATGTACTCTATGCTTGAGTGGACTTTAACACAACAAGTCCTCACATATTTGCTTTTAATTGTATACTTGTATCAGTAATAGCAAGTTGAATTACTCAATGACTCTATGTATTTCTTATAGGGAGAAAATATCTGCCACTCAATTTCAATCGAGATTGGTCATTCACGAAAAACATTATTACGGAGAATCGAAAATATGGATTAGCATACTATTTAAGCAGTTTTCATACATTAATTGTGTTAATTCTCATATCAGTGTTTTTTCCTACTTCAGAAGGATTCATCTTTGCTGGTATCTATTGATTAGCATTAAGCCTGATAGAAATTCTCTTAGTAATTCCTTCAGCGCTATGAAATAGCATGTTACACGATATTTGAGAAATTGATCTAGAAAAGAAAAAAAATCGCTTCTGAGCACTTCTTTTCTTAGTAATACTTATATGATGATTTGTAATTGCAAATTTCATTCTGTACTGACCTCATGTAATACACTTTCTTTGATGACCAGAATACCTCACAACTTCAGAAAAAATATGATCAGATTATATACTCCCCTTTCTCTGATGAGTTATCACATTAAGCTTCATAAAGCAAGTTTATAATTATCTATTTGTTAGTACAAAATTACACAATACACTCTTATGAATCAATTTATTTGGAGTAACTATCTGAGTTATAATATGAATTCCACTGCTCTTAAAATTTCAACTCCGGTGAGGGGTGATAACACAGGTTCTCCTTGAGCTATTATTTGTATTGTGAGCAATATATATAGCATTAAGGAACAATGTACTTCTCTCATTAAAAGACAAAATAACAAAAAAAATGTTATGAAAGTTACTCCTTTGTTGAGCACTCTTTGGAATTCGATACTATTTCTTCTCAATCTCTGTAAACAATTTTCTATGGATAGCAATTGCAGCAAACGTTAATCTACTTTGTATCTGCATACTTTTTGAAGATATAAAACAAATTCTAAAAAAACTCTAATTATCTCACAATTTAATTAAATAATAAAACAAAAAATGACACATTCGCTGTGTCATTTTTTA
Source organism: bacterium (assembly GCA_020629735.1). Lineage (GTDB taxonomy): Bacteria > Patescibacteriota > Gracilibacteria > Absconditabacterales > Absconditicoccaceae > JAHDCT01. The sequence goes on from JAHDCT010000013.1 coordinate 6,592, forward strand.
ACAAATAATATATGAGGTAGAACAGGTATCTAGAGCATTCAATTACCTAATGAGGAACAAGAGCCGTTTGGTCATGGAGCAATTCCTCAAGGACATCTATTATTATCATGAAATTGCTGATATGATCCTGCATTTCAATTTGGGTCTACACAGGTTCAATCTCAGCTAGATACCCATCCTCACGGACATCTATTATTTTGATGAAATTGCTGATATGATGATCACGTTTGTGCATTTGGATCATAACAAGTCCCACTTCATGTAGACAACCATCCTCATGGACATCTATTGTTTTGATGAAACTGCTGATATGAATTTCATAAATTTGAACTTCCACAAGATCCGTTTCAAAGGTGTGAAATTCATCATGGGCATCTATTGTTATCGTGAAATTGTTGATATGAACTTCAAGTATTAGTTTGTGTTGATCATGTTCAATTATGTGTCCATTGAGTAACTACCGCTGGACATCAATAATTATTAGCTACTCAAAATTGTTGAGGACAATGATCAGAAGAATCAGGGATTCAATCTTGATCGCTATCAGTTTGAGTTGGCTGTTGATACTGTGTAACTTCACACGCATCTCATTGACCAGTTCCATCTTGAAATCAGTTTGCATCAGTCTGTTGTGGGTTATAGTTGAATGGGCAATTATCTTGATAATTACAAAGTCAATCTTGATCTGAATCTCATCATTGAGAGTCACAAGGATCAGTATTACAAACTCATCATTCATCTACTAATCAATCACAATCATTATCTTGTCCATCACAAATTTCTAACATTTGAACACAGTAATTTGGTCAGCATTCATCCTGTTCAGAACAGTAAGCTGTTATTCCTCAATTACTTCATTGACATCTCCATGTATCAACTTGTCCACAAACAGTATCATTTAGCTGAGTTGGTGTTCCTGAATCGCAAGATCCAAAATTTCGTCAACAACTACCATGGATAGGAGTCGGAGCACATTGATCAGTTAACGAACAATAATCATTTCCTCATCCATAACTTCATTGACAGGTCCATGTATCTAACTGACCGCACATAGTATCATTTAGTTGAGTTGGTGTTCCAGAATCACACGCACCAAAGCTCCATCAACAGCTTCCTTGTACTGGATTTGGTGTACACACATCAGGAAGTGAACAGTAATCGTTCGATCCACCGTTGCTTCATTGGCAGGTCCATGTATCATTTTGTCCGCATGAATTGTTATTTAAATTTACTGGTGTTCCACTTTGACAATTTCCAAAGCTTCAAGCACAATTACCATTAACTGGTGTTGGGGCACATTGATCAGTCAACGAACAGTAGTCATTTCCTCATCAATAACTTCATTGACAGGTCCGTGTATCCAACTGACCACACATGGTATCATTTAATTGAGTTGGTGTTCCTGAGTCACAGGCACCAAAACTCCATCAACAACTTCCTTGTACTGGATTTGGTGTACACACATCAGGAAGTGAACAGTAATCGTTCGATCCACCGTTACTTCATTGGCAGGTCCATGTATCATTTTGTCCGCATGAATTGTTGTTTAAATTTACTGGTGTTCCACTTTGACAATTACCAAAGTTTCAAGCACAATTACCATTAACTGGTGTTGGGGCACATGCATCTGGAACAGAACAATAATCATTCGGACCTCCATTTGATCACTGACAAATCCATGTATCATCAAATCAACAAATACTATCCATAAGACTTACAGGTGTTCAGCTCTGACATGTCCCAAAACTTCGTCCGCAACTTCATGGAGTTTGTTGACATTGATCAACAAGAGAACAATAATCATTTGATCCTCCATTATTTCATTGACAGGTCCATGTGTCAGCATATCAACAAACACTATCATTTAAATTAGTAGCCGTACCAGCATTGCATGAACCAAAATTCCATCAACAATTACCATTTACTGGTGTTGGTGTACAAACATCCGGGATTGAACAAAAGTCACTGGATCAACCATTACTTCATTCACACACCCATGTATCATTTTGACCACATGAGTTATTATTTACATTATTAGGAGTTCAACTAGCACAGGTTCAAAAGTTTGATCAACACACACCATTAGTTGGTTGGCAAGGATTTTGAATCGAACAATAATCTACAGATCCTCAGTATAATCACGTACAAGTCCATGTGCTAAACGATCAGCATGAATTACTATTAAAATTACCAGGTGTTCATGCATCACACGCTCAAAATGATGATCCACAATCTCACGGAATAGGATTTGGGGCATCAGGCACACAAGCCTGTCCTTGAAGTTCATATCATGAATTACAGGTAATAGTACACTGCTCGGATCCCAAAGAAGACACTTGAGTTGATTGACAAATAAACTCCTGCGTACAGTTCTTAACTCAATTACTAATATTTAACGTGTATGTTCAGAAAAAATCGTCGCCATCCTGCAAAGGAGGAACTCCATAAATATTCCCTTGTGTCCCATATTGATTCCCTCACGGACAATCTCATGAATTACAGCTATTATTAGAACATCCATTTGGACATTGAGTTTCCGTGTACACAAAACACCCATCACTATCCGTTGTACAGTCTACCAAAGTAGATCAATTACAAAAAGGTGAGGTTGTAGAATTACATTGAGCTTCATCATCATTTAGACACGGGTTTGGAATATCACAGGCATCCCCTAAACCATCTCCATCAGAATCAATCTGATCAGGATTCCATACCCCAATGCAATTATCACCTTGATCACAAATACCATCAGAATCAAAGTCATTACATGATGCTTGAGTAAGAATAAGCCCCTTAGAGGCAGCTAATTCAGATGAAAAACTCGCGAAATAGACAAGATAACCTTGATGGAGCATAAATACAGCAGCTACAGCAAGAAGAACTCTTAAAAGGTTTTTTCTTATCATTAATGTTCCTATTTAGGAATAAATACTAAATAGGTAATTATTTTAAAGAAATTGTCAAGTCTTTTTTAAGAAATACACTCACATTAATCTGTCAATAAGTGTTATTTTCACAAATGTCTTCTTACTTCAGCCAAGCTCGTAATTCACTCTATAACTTTAATAATGGCATGATGTTCTAAAGTAAGAAACGCATTTTTTTGGGCTATATCAGAAATTTCAACAGCATTCTTTCATGTCATAATTGCTTGAGTATTTGTATCATCAACATCAAGCATTTCAATTAAGGCAGTTCTTCATTCATATCATGTTGTCCTAGCACGTTCTCATCATTTAGGACGCAGCAATGTTCACGCATATGTAGGAAGGAGTTTAGAATTAACAGCAGCTATTTCTGCTGATTTTTCCTTAATATAAGCATCATCCGCAGAATTAGGTGTATATGTTTCATTATGAGCTAACCTTCTCACCAGTCTTTGACCAATAACTGCATTTAAAGCAGTGGCAAGCATGTATGGCTTAACTCACATATTTACTAGTCTAGCAATCGATTCAATAGCTGAATTTGTATGCAAGGTTGAAATAACTAAATGTCAGGTCAAAGCAGCATTAATAACCATTTCAGCAGCCTCCAAAGTTCTAATTTCTCACACAACAATAATATCTGGATCATGTCTCAAGACTCAGGTAAGTCATACCTCAAACGTATACCCCTTATCACGATTGATCTGTGACTGCTCTATTCAAGGAAGCTCATATTCTACAGGATCTTCCAAAGTAATAATCTTTTTATCAGGATTATTTAAATGATTAATCAAAGAGTAGACAGTTGTCGTCTTTCACGATCACGTCGGTCATGTAACTAATATCAATCAATAATGTTTATCGAGCTGACGATGCAACAGATCCAAGTGATATTTCCCAAATCAAATCTTATCAAAAGTCATAAGTCATTTACTTGAGTCTAGAAATCTCATTACCACACTTTCTCACCTCAATCAAGGCATAACACTCACCCTGACATCAACTCAATACGAACCTCCATCTAGCTTAGGAACATGAATCTCGAATCTCCCATCCTGAGATGTAATATCAACATTCATCTTTGTTCATGCCATATACTTCAACTTCATAAGATATTTTTTCCATCAAGCATGAGGAAAAATTATTACTGTTTGCAAGAAACCATCTTTTCTAATACGCATAACTACACCAGATTCTTCAGCTTGAAAATGGACGTCAGAAGCTCAAGCTTGATAAGAAAGCACTAAAATTTGAAATAAGAATTCTTCATCACTCATTCCTTTATGATCATCAACCAATTTCCTAATAATTGCAACAGCATCCTGACCAGAAGCTAAAATACGCTGTCTTCTTGCTTCCTCTAATTGTTGAGTTTTACTCTCTAGTTTCTGATACCAATTATATGCTAAAGAAAATCATTCATCGTTCGTATAGTAAGCAACTGTCTCATATCACTGTATTTCAAGCCTATCTTCTACCTGATGGAAAAGTTGAGGAAAATTATTCGTCGTCAAAATGTGAAGTTTTCACTCCTCTTTTCTAAAAACCAAGGTTTGCGAAGATTCAGCTGTCTTCCTAGTTATCAATGATAAAAGGTCTAAATCAGGGTCAATTTTCTTTATCTGATCAGCAGAATAAATGCGAGCATTACTCATATTTCTCCAAGGGTAAAACTATATTCAGTATAGCGTAAACAAGAAACTGTGTCAAAAAAAAATCCTTTTCAAGAAAGGATATTTGACAAGCAGGACGCTAGTATTCATTATATAAATGGAAAATAATCTTAAACTATAAGTATACCTATATCACAGAAGCTACTAACTCCAATTTTCTAAGAATAAATGATAATGTCGCAGGTGTAATTTTAATATACTCATGCTTTTTATCAGTTGGAATAAGTAATTGAGCCTTATTAGTAATCATTCATCTCAAAACTACATCAACAATACGTCAATCATATAACTTAAATCACTGAGAAATAAATCAATTATCATCAAAATCAAATTCCTTAGGAGGTATGAAATCAACAAGACAAAAATCAGCTTCTTTTTCAGCTTTGGTTAAGTTAACACGATCTGAATCATCATTAAAAAAAAGCAATCAAATTCTTCTTTCCTTCAACAACTTATTAAAAATTTGGCTAACAAGAGACATTTTAGATTCTTTATCGTCTTTAATATCAAAATAAGTTCATACATCCATTCCATTAGGAAGAAGCTGTACCTGCAATCTTTGCATGTTGTTATACCAAGCAGGAGCCTTCTGCAATTCAATAATATGTTCAGGTAATCAATGAATTTTTTTCACAATTCATCAGAAAACAGTTCTTAAAGCATGCTCATCTGTATATCATGCGTTAGATTTAATTCAAGCAAAAATTGTTTTCATAGGATCCAAGATTGAAGTATGGTCACTATATCATGTGTTAGATAAATGTTTTCCAGAAATAACTTTAATCTCAATTCATCACATCTCTTCAGCCGGAATTAAGTCTTCGCTATGTGAATATTTATACGGCTCATGAACGACAAACTTATAATCCTGATAATCACCAAATCATCATGTTTTCCATCATCCTTTCAAACTTTGTATGACACTCCAAACAATTTCTCTACCCTGCTCATCAAGTGGGTCAATAAAACCATCTAAAACTCATGACTCAAGAGCCTGAATATACTTTTGTTTTGTAAAAGAAAAAAGCTTTCTTTCTACAACCCTCTTACTTTTTTGCGCAGGAAGATAAGCAACGACATCTTCCATAGCATTCATAACTGATCCATCTATATGAATATCTCATAAATTTAAAGACCTATATTCTGCCATAATTTTTTCTCATTTTACTCACAGTCATGCTTTTAATCTAGATAGAAATTCATGTAGAATAGTAAAAATTCTAGGATCAGTCAACTCATACACGTCTACATTAACACATATTTCAACTCAAATCATATCTCGCACTTGATCTTTTTCATTCAACGCTTTTTGATCGACAGAAAATTCACCTTTTGGTCTTCTACGAAGATACACATCCTTCGTATACTTTGCATTAAATTCATCCACCAATGGAGCAACAACTCTTTGATAACACTCTTGAATAGCTAACCAATGATACTTTTGAGTTGCATACGCGGCAAGACATAAGTTTCTAAACCAAGCTTGATTCTCTCTAGTTTTTTGTGAAAGTCAATTATGTGTAGCCGAAAGTACTTCTAAAAAACTAAAAATTCTTTCCTCATCCCAATCTAAGTCATGCATCAAAGAGGCTATTGTTTCATTTGATCAAAGATTCACAAACAACTTTCAAACATCAAAAATGTTATATTCAACAATATTACGAACTCTTGTAGAAACTATTTTTCAAATCAAAATTCTAAATTTATCGGACATACTGAAGACCCCATCTTCAACGCGAAAATAATCATTAACTTGGTCAGCATTTATTTGTAATAGATTACATACAGCCTTAATCAAAGAACGTCTCTTTTGATCTTTTATTTCATTTCATGTTTTAATAGTGTGTAATCACAGTTTTTGCCAAGCTCATTTTGTAATACTAATATCATCTGCTAAGATCTCATATAAAGTTCTTTTTAAACCGTAGAGAAAATATCTAGGTTTAACAGGTTGATCCATTTTTTCATCAAAAATAAGGTCTCATCAAAATTCTCTTAATTCTTGTAATAACTTAGAAGAATAATGCTCTGCTCACTTCGTAACATTTCAAACTACCCAAGTATGCTGAAAAATTCTTCAATCATCTAAAGGAGTATTTTTAATCAAGTATATCTTGCCATTCGATATTTCCACAAAAGGAGCATGAACTGTATTCGTATTATCCATATCATATGATAAGTACACTCTATTTACGTTTCTCACCACTTCATAAACTGTATCTTTATTTTCTGGAGCATCATGAATTGAGTACAAGTAAGTCGCCTCTACTCAATCAAAAATAGTAACCTGTGCGTCTTGTAATTGTTCTGAATCATCGACGTGATCATGTTCCTCCATACTAGTATAACTAAAAAATAAATAAAAACTCCCACAAGATGCGGAGCTAGTCTTATACATATAAAACCGTCCGCTCTTATAAGAGCTTTTAAATTCAAAAAGTAATTTTAAGAGTAAATACTATGCTCATAAAAGCTACTTAACAATAAACTGAGTAGACTATATGAAAATAGTAAGAAGAGTCAAGAACTACTGAATATTATGTTAAAACCCAGTTAAATTGACAGTAGTGTCCCCAAGTAGAATTGTCAGTAAA
>JAHDCT010000014.1 GCA_020629735.1 bacterium
GAGTTCCTTGAATAGTTTCATCAAAAGCACTACTTTCTTTCTTATCAAGATAGGTCGTGTACGGATCCCCAATTGCATCTACAAATCCCTTTAGTCAATTTTCCTGCATATCTGAAAAAACCAACTCCTCACTATCAATATACTGTTCTTGAAGAATATCAAATACTTCCTTGTATTTTGTAAATCAGCGACGTGCCACTCATGCTTGTACTTCCTGTCATGTCTCACCTTGCACTGGTTCTACAACTGATAGCTTCTCAGAAATCGCATCTTTTACATACTCGTTATAATACTCTGGCCCAAGAATTAGAGATGAAATCCATGCTAACAAGATTGCTCAAACAATCATTCACCCAATAAAATTTTTCATCTCAATAATACTATATTTACTAAAATTCTTTCTATAAGAGCGTAATCTGCTCATAATGCTTCCATACTTTTCCTTGTTTCACAAAGATGACATCGATTCTTGGTTGTAGGATCGAAGGATATCTATGTAAATACACCTCAAAGGTACGCTTTAATAATCTTATTTTACGCTGAGAAATGAAGTCATGAATATCATTAGCAAAATAGATATTCTTTACCTCAAAACAAGTTATATACTCCTCATTCTGCATAAGTAAGTCAATTTCTCATCCCCTGATGGTATAATTCCTCTTGAGTAATTTCCATCATTGTTCCTCTAACGAGACTAATGCGCTATTTTCTCCTTCTCTTCATTTTTGTTTTTTTGAAAGGAAATCTTTTCTCGAATAGATCATATACTAACTAGGTTAATTTATTGATTTAAAGCCTAAATTCAATAAGCATAAAGTAGCTTCGATGCTCATTATTTCTAAGCTTCTTCTAAGTTGCCGACATTAATCTGTATCGTTTTCGCGTAATTCCTCCTATGCACCCTTTATCTGGACTCTCTCAATGCCTACAATAACAGTTATGGACTGGCTTATTAACAAAGCTATCTCTGTTTCAACTCCGAAAGAAATAGAATATACACCTAACACATATCTCGTGTACAAGGACAGGGATGGCAAAGAACATTTATGAGAAATGCTCTGATATACGGTTAAAACAGAGAAAAAATGAACGTACTCTCGCCATCTTTTATGAAGAGAACTAGAACGTTTTGAGTCAAATAAAACGAAAGCAAAAGAACTTTTTGATCGTTTTGCTTCGCTTTTTAAAGCACAATTTCCTGACTCTGTACCAGTCACCTGAAGAATTAGTCTCTACGGAAACCAAATCTACTTTTACTTTTATGCTCACGAAAGATACGATTTTTCACAGTTCGTAAAAGAATTTAGACAAGAAATTAAAATGAAATTTTTCATTTACCAAGTAGGTGCTAGAGATAGAGTAAGGCTTCACCCCAACATGCATGAACGATTCGATCCAAGCTGACTTCCTCTTATGTACAGTATCTTTAAACATCCATTAGATCAGGTTGAAAGTGATGCCTTACAAGTTCAGTGACTTCGTGGTAGAGATATTGAAAGATTTAAAGATCGATCATGAAAAATAAGTCATACTATGAGCTTTGAGTTAGATATCTACAAAGAAGAGAACAAAAAATATCCAGAAAAATGAAGTATCGTTCGTATTAATTGAAAGAAAATGCTGTGTACTTGATTTAATATTCTCACTCAAAACATTAAATTAAGATGACAAGACGATTCTGATAAAGACAGATTTACCTGAGAATTTCTTTCTATTACTCTTGATGAGTATACACAACTCATGAAGAAAGCATGAAAAAAATCTCATTCATGAAAGAAAAAACACTAGTTGACATAATACCCTTATTGTTTATTATGTTTTTCGTTCAACTTGCTTTTCACTGCACACTCAATGAACTAATCAGGAAGAAGTTATTAGATAACTTACATTAGATCTTTCTCCTCCATGTAGCTTCATATAAACTCTTTGAAGCATTGATAAGCCTTTGCAAGAAATACCTTCTTAAGATACGTTGTTTATTTACACTATCACCTCTCGTGTTATGCTTAAAATAGAGATATTCGTATGGATACTTCTCACTATTATCCTCCTGTTAACTCCACTTATTCTTTTTCTAAGAAATCGTACAACCTACGTTCAAAAATTTCTTGAAACGATACGTTCTAAACTTGACTGAGCTATTGCCTCACTTCAAAATTACTCACAAAGCCTTCAATCACCTGAAACATGACTCTCCCAAGAATCTCAGCCAATCGAAAACGCTCCTGAAACGTACAAAAACCCTCTTCCTTCATCTAGTCCTAAAACAGAAAAAGAAATCCCTCAAGAGCGTACTGCTCAGGATATTCTTCAAGAGAAAAAAGTGAATAAAATTGAAGAGAAAAGAAAAAGAGAGAAAGAGATTAAAAAAATAGAAGAGATTAAAATGAGTGCCCTTACTCATAAAGAAAGAGGTAATATTGACGAGTATGAAAAAAAACTCATTGAGTGACTTGCTATTGATCCTAAAAATAAGAAATTTCTTGAATTACTTAGCGACTACTATTTCGAATCAGGAAAATATGTAAAAGCTATGACGCTTCTTAAGAAATTAGTCAATGAATACCCTGACTATCATAAAGCTATTTGGCAAATTGGTCAGATTTATGTCTTTCAAAATGATCTTGATACAGCTAAGATTCTTATTGAAAAAGCTATCTCTCTAAAAGGAGATAACCCTAAGTACCATATTTCTCTTGTTGATATTCATTATGCTAAGCACGACCTAGACGAAGCGATTAAGTCTATGGAAAGAGTCTTGAAGTTAAGACCTAAGAGTATTAACTATCACTTGAGTATTGCTTCATTACACGAAGAAAATAGTGAGCCTACAAGAGCTCTACAATACTATTCAAAAGTTATTGAGCTTGATCCTATGCAAGAAATCGCTAAATCATGAATTAATCGTCTCTCATAATACTGAGATATTTGATTTTTACTTTACAGAACTTTTTCCTATGAAAAAAAGAAAGACTACATTGTTTATATTTATTGTTATCATTATTGCTGTCCTCCTCTTCTCAGTTATTTGAGTTGTTATCACTTCACTTGCGTGAACAAACCAACAAAATCAATGATATGGAAATATTCAAGAAATTATCGATAACGTAGAATTCACTGGTGATGCTTGAGATGGATTAACTATTACTGAAACTACTCCACCGACAGAAGAAAATGAAGGTGAAGAGATCATTGAGGATGCTGCTGCTGAAGAAGCAGATGCGTGAGAAGATACTCCTGAAGCCGATACAGCTAACTAAGACCTTCTTTCACTTTGTTACCTGTATCCAATGAAACTAACTATAGACGCTACGAGAAGACAAGCATTAATGCGTGCACATACAGCAACCCATCTTCTTCATTATGCACTTGATAAACTTCTTTGATGAACAAAGCAAGCTTGATCCCTTGTTGAGATGGATTACGTGAGATTTGATTTTTCTTGTAAGGACCCACTTTCTCCACAAGATATTCAAGGGCTAGAGTACTCCGTTAACTCATGGATAAAATCTTGAGTTGCAGTTATTACACAAGAAATGAGCTTTGATGAAGCAAAGAATGCATGAGCTAAAGCATTTTTTGAAGATAAATACTGAGACACTGTTCGCATGGTTAGTATCACCTGAGAGATTGTTGATGATCTTGATATTAAATCAATTGAACTATGCTGATGAACTCATGTTATAAACACACAAGATATTGGATCGTTTAAAATTATAGATCATAGTTCTGTCGCTTCATGAGTCAGAAGACTTACTGCTGTAACGTGAACCAAAGTTGCTGAAGAAGCCCAACTCTATGAACAACGCCTTCTTGATCTTGCTTCTCGTCTTGACTGTCAGCCAAAACAACTAGAAACAAAGATTGAAAAAATCCTTAAAGAAATCAAACATCTAGAATCTGATCATGAACAACTCCAAGGTAAATTAATTTGCACTCACCTAGAAGAACTTCATCAACACTGTGAACTTCCTCAAGGATGATCTAGTCGATGAAAATGATGTATTATCAACGTTACATGAACTTCATTAGAACATCATAATTTCAAAGATATTATCAACAATGCAAAATCAAAATGGTCCGATAGAAATTGGATTATTTATTCACTGGAATGAAATTTTGCTATATACGTAGGTACTGGTGATTTTTCTGCTAAAGAGTTCCTCAAAGAAAAATGACTTAAATGAGGTTGATCAGACCAATTCGTGCAAGGAAAAGATCCAGCTATCATATGAATTTTCTCTTAGTTTCTGATTACACACATGATCCAACATGAAGGATACATGACACGTAGTTTGCTCCAAGCCCAAAAATGATCTTGTCTCTGAGATCAACCATTTTGAGTTATTGTAATAGATAGTACCTGAAAAATTGTATGGGAAGATCATGATAGGGTTGCCAGTCAATGTGACCCCACAGCTCATGCTGAAATCAACGCAATAAGATGACTTTGTAAACAACTGCAACAAACAAAACTTCCTTGATATATCTTTTATTGCAGCTCGGAGCCCTGTCCGACTTGTCTCACGGCGTGCATCAAAGCGAAAGTCCGTTGTATTGTTTACTGAGCAAAGACAGAAAAAACTGCTTCACTTCCTCTTAGCGCTGAATGGCTTGCTTCTTTCTCTAAAAAACACCCCATAGAGATTATCTGAGGGATACTTGAAACTGAAGCCTTAGAACAAAGAGAACAATTATAGTAAATCAGAGCGTAATCTAGATGAGAGATAATAAGCGAAGTATTTTTATCTTGTCTAGATGGAGCGAATTTATTACGTAGTATATAGATTTTTCTTCATCTATACTTATAATCTATATACTATACTCAACAAGAACTAGTATATCATCTAAGAGGAGTTGACGCCCATGTAATAAAACATCACTGTATCTACGTTGCTCTTTTATGTAAGACGGAGTATCCGTTACATACATTTCTTCATGTGTAGCGCTTCACGCCTCTCGTCAGTGATTTTCTAATATTTTTTTCACAAGATCTTTTCCATGAAATCTTGTTTTTTTCCGATTTAACCTTTTCTTTAGAACTTTCTCTATCAACAAATAGCTCCAATCAAGTGGAACTATCGTATCAACTCCAGCATCAAAAAAATATCTTAACTCCTTTTTTGCTATTTTATTCACCATTCGATCTTTTGAAGATAATCATGCTTGTAATAACTTCACTACAATTGATTCTGGTTTAACCCAACACGGCAAATTAGCATTTCGACTCTTTGTTGCTAACTGTTCTTCACTTCCTTGGTAAGATGTAGCGAGTTGATGATGCAAATTATTCATTTTTTCAGCATATCACCTTCCTCAGATATATCATATTTTTCCTACCAGCGAATACTTAAACGCTCACTGATAAAGATATTCAGTAAATAAGGGAATGATGTATTTTTTATATTTTTCATCATGTATTAATAATAACTCTCACACAGGTGGTACTACTACTTGAGTTGCTCATGCATCAATCAGTTTATCAACTCATCTTTTAAGATGCATCAAAAAAAGCTCTGATGATATCTCTTGCCATCAAGCACATGCAGCGTCAATATATGTTATGTACTCTACATTAAACAAATTTACTACCTTCGCTATAGCTATTACGTCTACTCATGAACCTATAATTCAACATTTCATTACCTCTTTCACGTCGTTAAAACGATTAAAATCTACCTCCATACAGGTACTCCTTTAGAAAAGGTACTAGCTCCTCAAAGTCATGAGAAAATTGTACACGATCTAAAAGGAACAACTTATACTGAAGAATCTCCATTGTCTGGGAAAGTTGCTTATACTCTTCATATTTCCCTACAGCTTTAGCTCATTCTAGTTGTGCTCTTTTTCTTTCTACATCTCTTAAGACCGACTCTCTTTCTCAAGCAAGATGATATTGTAACAGATTTTTTACTTGGTTAAACAAGGATCTTTCAAAATCATTTATTGCTAGAATAGTCTGTGACTGCAATCTTTTAAGTAATTTTTCTTTATTTTCTAATGACGTCACAACTTCAGTCCAATATTCTACATTAGTTCACCGAGTGATATAACTTCTTGCTAAACTAATATCATGTTGCACAGTCATTATTGTGCTATCTAAGGATTTTAAGTAGGTGAAACATTTTTGTCATGTTTCACGCAATGACACTATAATCGCTCAGTCAGACGTACTACAATAATATTTCCGTTCAAAGTATCAGTATACTGGAGTAAGAAAACACCCGATTCAAACTAGCCCAATGATTCGTCTACGAAATGATAACATACCGAGTGATTACAACTAAAAAACTTTAAGAATATATTCTCTTAGATTTTTGTACGTATTTTTTTCAAAAATTAAAGGATAATCTAGAAACTTTTCAAGAATATCTTTTTGTCTACACAAAAAACATGTATCATCATTTCTCTACCTTATCTTTTCAACGTGAGGTCCACTTTTTTGATATTCCTTATACATAATACTCACAATAACCGCAATAGGCACAGCGATTACCACACCCAAGATTCATAGGAGAAGACCTGCAATAATCATAGTAATAAATATCAGCAATGGGCTTACTCATAGTGTTTTAGACATTACTAATGGAACAATAACATTGTTTTCCAATCGCTGCACTACTCCATACATTACCATTGCAATTAAGAATCATGTCCATCCATATGTTACTAATGCTACAAACAATCCTGGAATTCCTCAAATAATCGGTCACATATATGGAATAAACTCAGTCAGTCCTGCAATTACAGCTAGTGTACTTGCATTAGGCAATGCATATCAAAATCGACTCATAATTAATAATCATAACCCTACCAATAAACCAACAATGAGACTTAGCATCAACTGCGCAACTAGCCAGTTTCATAACTTATGATATACTCTTCCAATTGTTTTTACCATACGAGCTGGTTCAGAAGAAAGATTTCATAAGAATGCAATGACTCACTCCTTTTCAAAGGAACAAAATATTGCCACCATAAATACTATTACCACATTAAATATAGCTGAGAAAAGTCAAAAAACTGCATTAAATGCGATTCATCATGCATTTCTTACGTATGATGATCACAAGGAAACTATATTAGAAATATTGTTTAGTAAACTTGCTTGGAGACTATTTTGTAAGTCGTTCGTATCAATAAACCCTGATAAAGAGTCCTTTATTGCCCTAGGTAGCGAGCTCTCTTCAATCATTTGGTAGAGACCAACTTCTTGGATAGTGTTTTGCATCACTACTGCCCAATCTATAAACATTCTTATAAGTTCAGCTGTTTGCTGTACAAGAAATGGAATAACAAGGAGTACTCATGACAAGAGAAACACTAACAAGAGAATATATACAATCAGCATTGAGAACCCTCTTGGTAACCACTGTTGAAACTGATGAATGAAATTCTCAGCCGCCATTGATACTATCAGCCCTGTAGCTACCAGATAGATAATATCGAGAGATTGGAAAAGAAAATATCCTATCAGTGCAGAAATTGCTCAAATAATCCAAAATTGCCACATCGATGACTTATCTATAATTACACCTTCTTTTTTTTCATGAGGCTCAGGAATACGTATTGACTCAGAAAGCTCAATTAGTTCTTTTGTTTCAATTTCTTCAAGATTTTTCTCACGACGATCTTTTAACTCATCTAACCAGACATGAAGATCTGTCGTTATTTCATCAAACCAGTCTAGAAGTGTGTGTTCTTCCTTCTTTATATCTTTTGCCATATGTTAAGATGACGTTAAAAAGTTTACTTATACTAAGAGTAAAGAAATAGGACGTAAATTACAAACTAAATTCCTACTCATCACCTTATGAAGTTACTGAAAAGTTATACAACCAACCATGTCTTTATTTTTTGCATATATTATTGGTTCTTTATTTTTTTCATGAAAAAATCTACATCATTTTTAAATGATTCCTCTCGAAAGACTCCAATTTTCTCTTTATCACCTATCTCAATAACTTCTTTTAGAGCTCAGGCGTGCTTTTTATTCACTACAATAAAGGTTTTATAGTATTTTTTTCACAAACTTTCCTGATAGCTCTTAATACTCTTATATCCCTTTCTTTTTAAAAAATGCCTCATAGTAGCATGCTTAGCAACCTTATTTGGAATCTGTATTCACCACTGATGAAACGAATTATTCTTATATTGTGGGATACTCCAGAAGGTAAATAACTTTCCGTATACTCTCTTTCAACGTTTTAACATGTAATTTATTTCTTTCCCACTTAACTTTTGATATTTTGCCAACATTTTTTCAACTAGAAAATAAACTCACTTACTATTCCTGAAGTGTCCCCGACTTAAACTGGTATGCTCTATATAACTGTAAGATTAGTTCATATCTTGTAAGCAGATACATCATATAAGGATCGCTTTGACGCTTAGTTATTCATATCTCAAATGATTCATTCACAAAAGGTTCCCAATATGGTTCTTTTTCTCCCCAATCTTTCTTTGGATAAAATCCCTTCATAAGAGCCACTAAAGAAACTGCTTTAGTCATTTTATCGTCTGGGTGAAATCATCATTTACTTCACCAAAAAAAACGATATCAACAAGCTAACATAATCATATCTTGCTGTTCTTTTGGAAGAAAATCTATATCATTGAATGAGCAAATATCATTACTATACAAAGGCATATTAGTACTTTGTGCAAATGCCACATACCACTTAGCCGCTTCTGCTCTCGTGATGAAAGAAAAAGGAGATTCCAACAACTCTTGCTCCGTTGTAAGACCTTCTTTTTCAGCCCATTTAGCTGCGCTTTCAAACTCTTTATCTTGCAACAACGGTCCGTAAGATATGAGAGCTAACATGCTCCACCCTAACAAACAGATAATTGATACAAGAGAAAATATACGTTTTGCTTCGTCCCAATGCATATGACTACACCAACACTTAATGATAAAAACTGAGATTTTGGAAAATGGGCTCCTCTCATTTCAATTTTTATGGAACGGAACAACAAAATCAATCTTTCCGCAATAAGAAATGAACATGAGATCTATGAAAAACATATTTTAGATGCCCTAGAAATACATCAACTTCAGAAATTTCCTGTCCTCTCCCCTACTATCTCATCAGCTTGCGATCTTGGTACAGGTTGAGGATTTCCTCTCCTTCCTTTAGCTCACGAATTTCCAGATATACACTGGACTTGATTGGATGCTAGAGCAAAAAAAATCAACGCTATCAAAGCTATGATCTCTCACCTTCAACTTGATAATTGTTCAGCTGTTCATTGAAGGGCTGAGGAATCTACTCAAACATATGATTTAGTAACAGCAAGAGCTGTTGCGTATTCTGACACCTTGGTCCCTCGAATCAACCAGCTCGTGTGAGACTCATGACATATCTTATTATATAAAAAATTTAGTGGCAAAGAAGACTCTGTACTCCTTAAAATAGCAAAAAAACATCATTGGAAACTTCTTGAAACTCATCTTTATGATGATAAACAAAAAAAATTATATCTCTTTCATAAAGCCTAATGAACTCCTGATTCTTTCAACAATTTCTTTCACCTGTTCGTTCTACACCAAAGCCCCTAATTCACCTTACCCTTTTCTGAGTGAGTACTGCACTTATGAGCTTGTGAGTGATTGAACTTTTTCGCTATGCTACTTACTCTTTAGAGACCTCTCAACAAGGTCTTTTCGTTCGGATCATTTGATGACTCTTCTTGTTTGAACTTCTTTCCTTATGGCAACAATGGATTTTCAAACAGCATGATTGGAGACTATTACATGCTCTGAAAAAAACCATCTACAGCTTCATCTTTCGTAAGTATATTTCTTTAGATAACAATTATTCGGATACGCTTTGAACCTGAAGACTTCAGTCAGTTATTAATTCGTGAATCACTAACTGGTCTAGCTTTATCTATACTTTTTTCCTGAGATGAAGTCACCTATTTGTGTGAGCGATTTGATCTTTAGTCCTTATCTTTCTTACAGATATTGGATATTGAATTTGAGCTTTATGCGCTCTCCTTCTTGTATACGGTACTTTTTGGATAAGAAACAAAAAGGATCGTGAGCTGAGAAAAATAGCAAAAGAAAAATATGTACAAATTGACAGACTTCTCATTACACAAATCATGTCTAAATTTGAGATTCTTCAGTCTGACACACAAGATTATGAAGAACAAAAATATATACATGCAACTAATGATCTAACTACCTTTGAGACAGTTAAGTGACGTTACAATTTTCTTGCATATCGTTGAATTTTTTCTTTTTTTAGCTTTGTACAAGTATTCATTTATCTTTTTGCTTGATACCAAGTTTTTTCTTGAACCTTAGATCTCTCCTGATTTTTCGTTATCTCGCTCTCTTTTAGACTACTTCTCTGAATCCTTGATGACGTTAGAGATATTATGAGAATGTATAGTAAAGATTTTGTGCATATAGAAAAAATTCGAGCAACCTTTACACCAGAGAAATCTCAAAATTATAGTAATAATTGACCAGAGTTCACTCCTAACCACTCATGAATTGAGATACGTGATTTGAGTTTCTGATACGGTGATTCACACGTTTTTTCATGATTTTCCACTCATCTTCCTTGAGGAAAAAAGGTTGCTCTTGTGGGTGAATCATGATCTTGAAAATCTACTCTTCTAAAACTTTTAAGTTGATACCTTACTCCTTCTTGTGGAAATATTCTTGTGGACGGATTCGACTTACAAACGGTCTCAAAGAAAAGTTACTTCTCTCATATTTGATACCTCAGCCAAGAAGCTAGTATCTTTGATTGAACGATTCGTGAAAATCTCTTATACTGAATCGATCCAGCAACTCCAGACCTTGAAAAACGCCTTCAGCTATGAGTTACAAAAGCAAAGTGTGACTTTATTACTACATCAGTCAACTGACTAGAAACAGAAATCTGAGAACGTTGAATGAGGCTTTCTTGATGACAACGCCAACGCCTTGCTCTTGCTAAAATTTTCATTAAAAACCCTGAAATAATTTTACTAGACGAACCTACTTCAGCTTTAGATAGTATTTCAGAAGACTATATTACTCAGGCAATGGAGGAACTTTTTCGTAACCGTACGGTTATCATAGTTGCTCATAGATTACAAACTGTTAAAGAAGCTGATCTTATTCTTGTCATGCATAACAGTACTATCGTAGAACAATGAAGCCATCAAGAACTGATAGAAAAAAAAGGACACTATGCTCAACTTATAGACCTTCAAAGCTGCTTCTAAATTTACTTTCTTCTTTGCGTATGTATTCATCTGCTCCAAGCTCGCTCCACTGACATTCTCTCTCTTTTGTCTTATCAACATCGCATAACAAAACTTATGACGAACTCGTCATTATGAGTCATGGAAGAACATCGAGCAAGGAAAGCCGTACCTACACCACCTTGGAAAAAGAACTTAATTCAATTGGATATGATACCTGTAGATTTGATTTATTTGGGCACTGAGATTCAAGTTGAACACTTGATGAGTTCACTATTTTACAAGGAGCAAATGATTACATAAGTATCTATGAGCATGCAATGTCACTTTGATATAGCTCGTTTATTTTTCTTGGCTCAAGTATTAGTTGAGCAAGCTGTATTCGTGCTTGTATAGGGAAAAATAATATATCAAGACTTATTCTTATGGCTCCATGAAATAAACACGCTCATTATCAAGAACTTAACTTACTTGCCCAAAAGATTAATATACCTTGCTTTATCGTTCATGGGTCTCACGATAAAGTCGTTCCCATCCATACAAGCCACTGATTCTTGCAACATCTTCCTTACGCAAAAATGTGCTCCATTATGTGAAGCGATCATCTTTTTACGGGAAACTTTTTTGATATCCGTGCATCAGAAGTTGTTACCTATCTTAGCAAAACACATGATGCTTATACCTCTTGCGCCATTAGTTGAATCCGCTCTGTACCTCTTCGTTACCAAAAAGCTAGAGCTCTCTTGATAAATGTACAAGGTGATATTTGAATCATGTATCTTTCTAACCACAACCATCACATTATCGCTTGATGAACACTAGAATGAACTGAAGATCTCTTACCTGCTTTGGAAAGAGAGATTCGTGAAGAGACAGGATATACCCTTTCATCTCCTACCTATCTTTGATCACACGAAATGTATAGAGATCGAGTTTCTTGTCTTGATGCCTCTGTTTGCTATATCAACCATGTACAATGAGATCCATCATACGAAGTTACCCTTACAGAAAAGGAAATATCTCAGTGACTTGAATTACGTCGATATTCTCCTCAAGATATTATGCAGACATTGCTTAATGACTGATCTTCTTCTCGCACCTGATATTTTTTTACAGAAGAATGTAAGTACTATGTAAGCCTCTACCTTAGAACGATTTCATAAACAATTTCATTATAAATGATCACTCTTTAACTTGCACTTTCCAATAAACAAACCGAACACTCCTCTTGCATAAAGTCAATACGAACTCCTATATATTTCTTGCATAGGTCCTCCATTTCGATATTTTTTCGATAGGAAAACAATAGTTATCTTCCAAGTTTTGATAATTAAATTAATTTTATTTACCTAAATGTAGTTAGCGTGGTACGCCGTAGAACTCGTAAAAGATCAAATATAATCTTAGATAGATATAAACTCTGATGAATTCTAGTTGCCTTGTGAGGGCTATTCTTTTTTTCATTTTATACAGCTCAGCAATCCCCTCTTTTCACCCGACTTTCTTATCCTTGAATGTGGCTTTTTGGTGAACAATGAAGTTTTGTCTTCTATGCATTTTTGATCATAACGTGATTATTTATCCTTATTAGACAACGTTTTTATACGTCACGACTCTTTAAGTTTGCATTCCTACTCCTATTTGTTATCTCATCGATTCTTAACTTTGAGCTTATTTGAATGGATTTAGCAGAGCGATGATCTGATGCTGTTCAAAATTCTATAAAAGCTCATGGTGGACTTGTTGGGTACTGATGAATTTTGTGAGCTGATTACCTCTTTGGAGGACAAGCAACTGCAATTAAGTGATTTTACATTTTTCTGTTAATTGCACTACTGATTGCTATCTCAATCTACTACAAAGTCAAAATCCCTGCAATCAAGTTTGAATCAATGAAAAGTAGCTATGAATATACGAAAAAAACCACCGCTAAGGCTGCGAAAAAAGCAAGTGCAGCAGTAAGTAAGGTAAGTAAAAAAGAATCTAATATTGAAGAAGATCTTGATGCTATCCAAGAAATTGAAGCGCAAGAATATGACAAGCAAACCATTAAGTCTATGATTAAAGAAAAGCTCAATAAAAGTGTTAAGAAAAAAGCTGACGAAGCAAGTATCAAAGAACTTCATGTGAATTTTCCTCAAGATAAACCAACTTTTGATCTTAATCTGCTAGAAAAAGGAAATTCACATGACATTAGGGTTGATGAAGAACGACTTCTCAAAAAGGCTCAATGAAAATAAACTTTCTGAATTTTGAATCGATGTTGATATCGAATGATTCAATATTGGACCTACAGTAATGCAGATTAAGATTAAACCAAAAGCATGAATTAAAGTATCTAAAATTGAAAATCTGAAAAAAGATTTATCGCTTGGACTTAGAACTAAGTCGTTAAGAGTATTAGCCCCTATCCCTTGAACTGACTCTGTGTGAATCGAAATTCCTAATCCGAAACCACAAATGGTGAGACTTTGAG
>JAHDCT010000015.1:0-6581 GCA_020629735.1 bacterium
CAAAACTATTGCCTCGCGATACAGAAAGAAAATTCCAATCACTCACACAAGCAACACAATGATCAAAAAATCTAACACCTCATGTCCAATCACTGCTAGGGTTTTCATCATAGATCTCTTTTTATTTTTTGTCTTCATATACTCTTTTGACTACGTAAATACGGCAATTGAATACTCTCTTAAGACATTCAATATATCGTCGTATTCATAGCATACATACGGTTAGTACTCCAGGCAACTTCTGTGTTCTTTTTTTCTTCTTTAATTTTACAAATAAGACTTTTGTTATCATATATGCAGAATAAAAAAAAGGGCTGATCAATAAGCCCGGTTCTGTATTCATAGCATTTGTCTCGACCACGAAAATGTGGCATCTAGCACTACCCCTGCTAAGCAGGGTAAGCTTGCATCGAAAAGGGTTTACCACTCGATATTTCATCAAAATACCTGAGTTAGAGTAGCATTTGCATGCACCTCCTCTTTTCACCTTTCACCATTGCTGGCTAGTATCGTCTCTGTGGCACTTTCCTTTGGCTCTTACGAGCATCCAATTACCGTTAGTAACTTTTCTTTTGAATGATGCCGGGACTTTCCTCTCCATCACTAGAGCGCTATGTGATCAGCAATACGAATCTATGAATTATCTATCTTAGGTCAAGGTAATACCCCATCTTTGTGGTCTTACTTACCTTCTGTTGGGGTGCCCCTTAGTTCTTGCAAAAAAGGTAATAATCTGTATGGTGAATAAACTTTTTACCCATATAGATTTTTTTGATGAAAACTTTTTTGATTGTTGCACTTGTTATAAGCTGAATTTTGTTCACTTGATCAGTTCTCATGATGAGTCCTAAATGATGACTTTGAGCTGGTATTGTAGGTTCTTCACTTAGTTCAGATTACTGAAGTAAAAAATCTGTAGAATGAACACTTAAGACTGTTGCTTATATTACTTGAATCATTTTTGTTCTAGTTTCTATTTTCCTTCCTTATGTCGACTAATTCACAACAGACTGAAGAAAATAAGTTTAGTTCATACATTTACCGATGACTCGTATCTATACGAGTCATTTTGTGAGTTCATGTTTTCTACAGCTTTGCCATTACTCAAGCGGCAGATAGTGGGAAATGATGAACTTTCATTGAGGCAACATCTGAGCCTGTCTCATTTTTGCCATATACGAACTCTAGTAATAGTACAAAATTGTACCAACATCTCCTTTTTGAGCCGTGCGTAGAACCTATCTTCTCATGAAGTGATATTGGTTTTGAAAATGCTTTGTGTAATGTTGAAAGTGATGACTACAAAACCTTCTCTGTTACTGTACCTGCTCAACATACCTGGTCAGATTGAGAACCACTTACTATAGAAGATGTCTACTTCACTTATAACACAATTCTAAAAGATAATGTGTGGAATGTTGATTCTGCCGAACCATACAAGAATATTTCGATTCAAGTAGATTGATCTCAACTTATCTTTAACTTTCCTTCAGAAAGTATTGATAATATGATTTTCTTTACAAACTTTATCTTGCCACAACATATTTTGGCAAATAGAGACTACGATTTTTATACAGAGACTTTTGCAAGAAACGTTGTGAATAGTAGCTGTTCTGCTCTACAACTCAGTGAAAACGATCTAGGAAGTGTTATTTTTGATCTTAGTGACTGTGAGGATTATCCAATTAAATTTTATCAAGTGAAATATTTCCCTGATACTGAAACCCTTTGAAGTTATGTAGAAAGCAATCCAGAAAATATTGATCTTATGACTCATGATCTTTCTGATCAATTTACTGAGAACCATTATATTACGAGTCAAATTACTACAGCATTTTTCAATACCTCTTCAGATAAAAATACAAAAAATATTAGAGAATATACCGCGAACCTTCTTAAACAAATACCTTATAGCGAATCACATATTATTAAAGATCACTATTTATTTGGCGAAGTAAGCGATGAAGAGCTTATAGAACCAGTGAGACTTAAGGAAATTTACGAAAGGGCACTCAATTCTGCTCAAGATGCCCCAGAAGAAGATATCAGAGAAAATCAAGCTGCTAGAAACGACTCGCTTACCCCAGACAGCATTATTACCTTTAGAAAATGATCTGCTCCTCTAGCTACTCGTATTACTCAAGAAATTTCCAATAGATTCCCACTTAATATTACTCTCGAAGAGACCTATACAAAAGTTACTGTAGCACATAATGGATGAGTAGAATACACACTTCAATCTTTCGACACAGCTAGTTGATCTGCAGTGTATAATCTTTCTCCTTCATTTAGAAATATTGCTGAATGAGAAAATAGTTACGAGGTGATTTGATATACCTGAGATGAAAAGGACCGCTATATCATCACTATAGAATATTTAGGCGATGAACCTGTCGTTGAAGACATTGAAGAAGAAAACGACGATGATAATGAAGAAAACGAAGAAGAAGAAGCGACTCCTACTGACAACCCTCTCAATGTTATCTACTTTGAAGATGAACATATGATTCAATTGGTTAAATCAATGAGAACATACCTCCAAGAACATGACCTCGATACCTATTTCCGTTTTGAATGATTCACTGACAGTGATGAACTTGCAGGAAAAATTGCGTCATGAGCATACGATATTGTACTTAAAACGATTAACTTGTGATTAAGAAAAGACCTTTCTAACCTTTTCATCAGTGAGAATGCTTCTATCAATCCATCTAAATACACAAGCGAAAAACTTGCGACCAATATTAATGAGTACTTTAGATCATCAAGTACAAAGCAAAAACAACTTAAAATAGCTATTCTTGACTCGTACAATGCAAACATACCACTTCTTTTCTTAGGAAAACAAAAAGAGGCTTATTATCTCAACTCAGAGATTACTTCAAATCCTTTCCCAGAAAGAGTGTATTCACGATGATGGAGAAAGCAGTACCTTAAAAATATTGAATGATTTAATCATACAAACATCGACTGGGATAAGGTTTTTAACCTTAGAAACTTCTTCAACTTTCTTATGTGAAACGAATCAACACTACCTGACCGTCTTGAACAAGAAATACCTAATGAAGATACATGAGATAAAGAGCAAGAAGATGATTCTGAAGCATAGCTGTAATAATTTCTTTACGAGTAGCTTTTACTTATAAAGCTTAATTTTTGATGGACTTCGCACAATTTGATCTAATGGAAACACTCTTCATAGCAATAACCTTCGTTATTTCTATTTCAATTCACGAATACGCTCATGCATGGGCTAGCGATAGACTTTGAGATCCCACTCCGAGACTTCAATGAAGACTCACTCCAAATCCCCTTGTTCATATCGACCCTATTTGATTTCTCCTGATTTTTATTATTCGTTTTGGGTGGTGAAAACCAGTTATTGTAAATCCTAGTTATTATAAAAACCCACTAAGAGATGAATTGCTCGTAGCTCTTGCTGGACCACTATCAAATATCCTGCTCGCTCTATGAAGCTCAATTATTCTGCATTTTTATAGTGTTGTTACTTGAACTTCTTTGTTCTCATGAGATATCATTATCGAATTCTGGCTACTCTTTTGAATCATCAACTGTTGATTAGCTGTCTTTAATATGCTGCCGATTCCTCCACTAGATGGATATAGAGTTGTAAGTTACTTGTTTCCACAAACGAGACAATTCATGCAAAAATATACTGGATATTTTTGAATACTCCTCTTACTTCTCATATTTCTTCCTTGAGTTTCAAACTACGTACTTGGTTTTATCTTCTGAGTCTCAAGTCTTATTTATGGAGTAATTAATGCTCTTGTCTCTTGAATTTTCTTTTTTTAATCTTCCTCGACCACTATGATAGAAAAACTCCAATCAATAGCTGATAAAGTTGAATCACTGAAGGAACAACTCTATGATCCTAGCATTAGCGCCGATCACAAAAAAATGACTAAAATCCAAAGGGAAATATCTTCTCTTTCTGAAGCATATGAGTTGTATCTTTTTGTGAAGAAATGGACTATTCAAAGAGATGAAGCGAAGGAAATGATTGAATGAGAAACTGATCAAGAAATGATTGATATGGCAAAAGCTGAGCTTAAAGAAGCTGAAGAGCAACTTGTGTGAACAGACGAAAAAATCAAAGTAGCTCTCCTTCCTAAAGACCCAAACGATGAAAAAGATATTTACTTAGAAATAAGACCTGCAGCTTGATGAGATGAATCTGGTCTTTTTGCTGCTGAGCTTTTGAGAATGTACTTGAGATACGCTGAAAGACAAAATTGGAAATCAGAAATTATGGAACATCAAAGAAGTTGAATATGATGACTCAAGTTTGCTATGGTAAAAATTTCGTGAGAAAAAGTTTACTCAAAGCTTAAATTTGAAAGTTGAGTACATAGAGTTCAAAGAATTCCAGACACAGAAACTAACTGAAGAATCCACACCTCAACCGTAACTGTTGCCGTGATGCCTGAAGTTGAAGATGTGGAAGTTCATATTGACCCAAGCGACGTGGAAATGGATACCTTTGCTGCTAGTTCAAGCTGAGGACAACATGCTAATAAGAACCAAACATGAGTAAGACTCCACCATAAACCAACCTGAATTATTGTTATGGGAACAGATAGTAAGTCTCAAATGCAAAACAAAGAAAACGCATGGAAAATGCTTCGTACAAAATTGTACCAAACAGAGTTAGATAAGCAGATTAAAGAGCAAAAAGATAAACGTTTTGATCAGGTGTGATCTGGTGACAGATCAGAAAAAATTCGTACTTACAATTTCCCTCAAGATCGTGTTACTGATCATCGTATCAAACAATCACGGTCAAATATTCCATGAGTTCTAGATGGAGAAATAGAAGATATTATGAAAGAAATTATTATTGCAAATCAGACGAAGTTGTTGGAAAAGGCGGAGTAGAAAAAAGTTCGAAAGTCTTAAAGTTCGAGAGTTGGAAAGTAAATATATGAATAATTGCAAAAGATCAATTTTTCTTTTTCACTTATTCACTTTGCTACTTATTTACTTTGTTTCCTCTTCAGTTCTTAATTCTGCTCTTACGAGCATGGTTATTTGTCCCATGATGTTCATTCCTGGGTGTCATCGGTACCTGTTATTTTTTCCTAATCATCATTCATAAATATGAGCTTCTCCTGTAGCGAGAAGTTTTTTCTTTAGCCACAAATTTCTTGCATACTTGTCATAAACAAGCTCAACGATGATTCCTAATTTCTTCTGATCTCGCTCTTTATCAGCATGTTCTCTCAATGCGTTTCATAATAGTTTCGTGTCTCTAGCATTCATCCTCTTATCGGAAAACACTCATAACAGATCTGGATTATCTTCAAAGACATTCCCTAATTTCTCCAATAATGGACTATTCTTTTCACTTTCTTTAATTCACTCAATAGCTTTTTTAAACATCAACAAAGTTGCTGCTTGGTCTTTAAACTTGTATCCTTGGTAGGCGTTTTCTACTGAATTATACGTTTTCCCTTCATAAAATACTTCACACTGGGTAAAGTTAGAAAGAAATCTATTAGGTTCGAAAAAATTTGGGATAGCTCAATCTATTTCTTCTCCCTCTTCCACTTCTTCAAAGACTAAATCGCCAATGATATCGTCTCTAATTTGGTCAGTTATTATTCTCTCATTTTTTTTTTCGGCTGACTCTTGAGGTGTAGAAGCTTCAAAAGATTCTTTAAGCTTTTCAGCAAGCGGTTTACGCACTAAATTTCTTCATTGCTGTGTAATTTCTCGATCATGAACTGAAATTAAGTAGAGTGTTTTTCCCTCATCAGAATCTGCCGTTGTTACTTGTCGGTAAACATTTTCAGAATCTGGCATTCTCCACTGCTCAGCCAACTCTCCTAATGCTTTAGCTAATATTGTCTTAACTTTTTCTTGATCTGCAGTGTTAAAGGCCATAGAGACTCTATTCCAAGCTTTTTCTTTCAACTTAAGTCACCCAACATCACCTCCGATATCTTCTCATTTCTTCTCAACTCACCTGAAAAGTATCCCGACATCTTCAGCTGTCTCTTGATACTTCACATGACCATTTTTTGGTGTAACTACCTCCATGTTATATATATAAATAAATTTTATTCTTCTAAACGGAGTTCTTCACGTTGACGCTGCATTCTTCTCATTTCTAATATTTCATTTACCGTCTCTTTTCCTATTTCCAACTGTCAATTCACCATCTTTGTCCCATATCCTGTAGAATACACAGTTGTTACCCTAGGGATATAAGGTGTTGCTGATTCCATTACTAAGATAGGGACTGACATTTCATTTGCAACTTTAGTTTGTAAAACTAGTGGAACAAGATTTGGCTGAAGCATTTGCTTGTCTCTAGCCCCTGTCATACGACTACTCCCTTCTATGTATAAATCTTTAAACTTTTCATGTAAGATTCAATCAAGTACTGGGTCTGCTGCAATTTGCTCTCCAGTCCGTTGCTCATAAACGTCAAGTCCTTTCTCCCTCTTATAAGCATTCACTGTCTTTTTCACTGACCTTAAACTAGGATTTCGAAATCCTCTTTTATCTTTAAAACGACCTTTTTGTAATCGTTGATTCGCTTCGACTCGAAACTC
>JAHDCT010000015.1:6591-8611 GCA_020629735.1 bacterium
ATGCATCCCAGTAATTTTCAACTGTCTCATTATAAATGTCTCTCTCAACCTCTGTTAGAATATTTTCTACGTTATTCATAACATTAAGTTGATGAATATTATAATCAAGCTCACTAATTTTAATTGCTCATTCTCCTTTTTTTAACGCTATATATATTTCAGGCATCTCCCTTCATGCTGCTTCTGCTTCAAGACGAATTGTGGCGTAATAATCTTTCAATCAATTTAAAAATCATTTAGAATAATATCCAACGTTTATCACAATATCAGGAGGAGTACGGTTTGGATTTGTCGTATGAAGATAAGCATCTAGAATACCATGAACACTTCATTGCATCTGAGTTCCTGAATATATCGCATCATCAACTATCATAATATCCTTTATTCAAGCTGCCTCGATCTTATCAAGACTAGCTTCATTCACAATTGGATCGCCTCTAAAATTTGGATTTTTTTCCAACCTTGGGTCATCTCTCTTAGGTTTTCTATATCTCACAAAATCTTTGTTATCCACAGCTAAAAGCGGATCTTTCCCAAGTTCATTTATAACATACTCAGAATACATAGTACGAGATCACAATCACCTAGTAGGACTATTTGCATTTCATTTTGGTGTGTCTGTCATGACAATATATTTTGGCTCAGTACCTAACTTCTCTGCAAGCGATGCTTGATGATCATTGAGATTATCGAGCATAGTTTCATAATCAAGATATTCAGTTTCCTGCCTTACTTTGTCAAAAATTTCCCTTGCTGCTTGTACTTCTTCTTTGGGTAAATACTTTTCCATCTCCGCAAAATACTCATCAGCTTTTTCTTGAACGAGATTTTGTAAAGTCTCCTTATCTTTAACTCACTCAGGCAGCTTAGGTTTAGGAAGTACTCAAAGTATGTAACCTTCACCTTTTTTAGCTTTTTCCTTTGGTGTTAGTTCGAATTCATATCAAGCACTCCTTAACCTTTGTACAATTGCGTCTGTATACGACTGCCAAGGCAAATCATCAATCTTATTACATACTCACATTCTAATTGCCTGCGAAACTACTTTTGCAATGACTACGTCAGGGACTCATTGCTCTCTTAAATTTGCTTTAAGATAGTTGTACTTTTGGGCCAACATACCATCTGCCAACTGTGGAATGCGTGCCGCTTTATCTACCCATACTATTTGTCAATTTTGTGATTTAATTACATTAAAATGTGTATGCGCATACTGAAAAATATCAAGTATTGATTTCTTTTTTCTTTTTGAAAGATCTTTCCATCATGGCCGAAGTTCTTTTAAGATTGTTTCTGCTCATGGCCTAGCATCCTCCTTTAACATATTTTCTCTTATCTGTATTTTATTTTGTAGATGCATTTGCGAAACCAATGCCTCAAACTCACCTTCCAAGGTCATTTCATCAAGCGCTTCATCTTTTACTTTAACATCTTTTAACACTTCTTTTCCTGATTCTTTTGTTACTAAGAATAATCTGTTCTTAGCTGCATCAAACTTATACTCTTTTACTTCTCAATCCATTTCGATTTTAAACCTTGTATTTCCTCATACTTTACCATTACTTTCAGAGACAGAAAATTCATGATCTAATATTGTTGTTTTCGCTTTTGGTCCCATCGGTAACTTATGCATGGTTTTTAACATGAGTACCAAACTAGGGGGTCCAGCTAGTTTTTTTGCTAGAGCTAAAGCGCTTAATACTTCCATATCTGCGGATCAATATTCTTGCTTTAATTCCTCAAGATAGTCTGTTTGAAAGACAATGTTCTCAATTGCATAGAATCATCAAATTTCTGCTAAAGTTTGCACTTTAGGGTTATTCATTCTTTCCCAGAAACGAGACATCTTCACTACTTGTCCTTCTCATGCTCTAATTTCATTGCTCATTAACGCTTTTAGATTACTTGCCTTTGATGCTGCCCCTCATGCTTTTGCAATAGTTGGCATCATCCCAAGGAATCACATAATAAACATACTGTGTGCATATCCATGCGCATCAGTTAGAGATGCATACATCTC
>JAHDCT010000015.1:8621-13477 GCA_020629735.1 bacterium
GATTTTGTTGTCCTGAGACATACCTAACGTAATTATGAATAACATGAAATCCGGCTCACATTGTTGCGGTATTAAAAAGATACGCTCCTAACTTCGTTGAAGTTAACCTGCGCTTCATTTTTGCTAAATTATTAATTCATGCTGCAATATTTGCATAATTACGTGCGGCCGCAACTTTACTTAAATATGCTCATGCTTGCAC
The DNA here is from genome assembly GCA_020629735.1 of bacterium. Taxonomy (GTDB): domain Bacteria; phylum Patescibacteriota; class Gracilibacteria; order Absconditabacterales; family Absconditicoccaceae; genus JAHDCT01. The sequence continues at coordinate 8,824 of JAHDCT010000015.1, forward strand.
TGCTTTTGCTCAGTTCTTTACTAGATTTAAAGTTCAACCTGAAATATATAAAAGCACTGCTTCTATAACAATTTGTTCTGCAACCGCAGAAACGGTTCTTGCATTATCATATGAGACATTATTATATCAAGCTCAAGAAAAGTCGTACAAGGTTTCTAAAGCTTGAGCATATGGATCGTCCCTATTTATTAAAGCATCTTCACTATAAAACCAAGGAGATGAAAGAATACCTCATCTAGTATACTCTGAATCCATTCATGCAATCGGCTGAGAAAACACATCAAGAGTTCCATTAAAAATATAGGTTCAAATTTTGTTTGTCAAACCCGGCATAGCATTGCTCATTACCTCTTTTCTGAAAACTTGTGCAGCAGTTAGTGGAACTCCATCATCATCTGTAATTTGTTCCTCAACAACAACTGTTTTTCACTCCTCATCTACTTTCTCTACCTTTCTCATCGCTCGACCTGAAGGTACTATTGAATCACACTTCTTTTTTACATTATCAGTTATATCTTTACTTTTCTCATGATCTCGATATGTCAAATTCACTTTATCAACTCCTAAGTTTTTAGCATATTTTTTTTCTAGATATTCTAAAAAGTTGTCTATATCAATTGCATTATTCAAAATCGGTTCAGTGATCAATGGATTAGAGATATGGAAAACTCACGTATACTCATCTCTTTCCCATATTACCTGTTGCTCTCATAACCATTCTTCTTTTGCTTCGTGATATGCTTGGACAAACTGCTCCTTTTTTGAAACATCTGTCGTGGCTGCAAGCGCATACATTTCACCATTTTTTTCATAAGCAACTTTACTCGTATATTCCTCTAGCACTTGTCCTACTCTTATTTTTTGATACTGGCTCAGTGTCGTACTTTCAATATCTTTCTCGACCTGCTCCATTAAAGGCTTAACTTTTTTTTGAATTACATCTGATAACATTATCTGAATTAACCTTGTATAATGTCATGTACGATCTTCAATATACGCTAATTTATCTTCATCTCATTCATTTTTGTACTTAGCTAATAGCGAATTAACAATATAACTTCCATAGCTTTCATCCAAGTCATTAATGTAACGAGTTAATTCGTCTAATGAGGATATATTTTCCCAAGTGAACTCCGATGCTACTGAATCAAAAATTGATAATTTATTGTCTTTCAAATTTCTAATAATATCAAAAATTACTTCTGAAGCAGTCAAATAAACTTCTGAGTCTATTTCTAAATCAACTCACTTACCTTCTTCACTTTCCTGAAAGCGGTTATGAATAAACTCATAAGCAGAAGAAACTGAATCATCATCTTCTCATTCATATTCATCTATATCTTTACCATCTATTTTAGAGAATGATCGAGATCGACTTTTTATGCTATTAAGTTCATTTTGATAAGCAGGTTTCTCACCAGGTGGATAAATCTTTTGAGGAAATCATATTGACTCATTAACTTCTTCTTCCTTATCTCAATTTACATCAAATCTTTGCCAAATTCATGTTTTATTTCATAAATATTTATACACTGCAAAGTTTTCTCATTCGGTTAACTCTAGAATGAAACTTCAAGAAGTTCATACACTATACCTACACCTAATATCTCTTTGAGATAAAGCTTCATTCTCAAATCAATTATTAGACTCAAAAGCTACTTCATATCACATAGATACACCTTCGCCGAGTTTCGGACTCATTGAGTATTTTTCAAAAGGAATCTGTATTTCATCTAGTAAATTGCTAGCCAGAACTTCATCTGTCATTCTATCAACTAACTCATCTTTTATGATAATGTTATCTTCATCATTGAACCCTACTCCTATATCATCATCCAAAACACTATTGTAAAAGCTCAAAATATCAGCCGAACTTAAGTCTTCACCATTAATTACATCATTAATCTTATCATTGATGCTTTCTATGATACTACCTCATATTTCATTCTCATCAAAATACGCGTTTTGAGCTTTCCATTGGTGGTCATCTATTCTATTTGCCAATCATTCGTCTGACCTAACTACTAATGATCATGACTGATCCTGTGCAATTGGCATATTGATCAAATTATGATACATTAGCGATGTTTCTTCTGCATATACTGAAGCTCTCAAAATTTCAAGAACAATACTCGTGTAATCATCATCTATATCATCAAGGTAATTCACTAGTGCTATTTTGTCACGCTCCTCTGATTTTGTTAACTCATCTTTAGGCTTATTCCAAATTAGAACCAATTCTCTCACTGTTTTATATTGATTTGAAAACTTCCCTCAGTTTATTATGTTTCCTTCTTCATCTACTCACGATCAAATTTCATCTACTCAAGGTGTTACCTTTACAAATTGGTTAAGTAGTTGATCTGCCCTTAAATCAATAAACTGATGTAACTTTGAATCTAGCCGAAGCCTTCTTATCTCAATTAACTCGATCATATTTCTTCGTTGATTTATCTTCCCTGGCACTTTATCTTGAAGCATATTTACTTCGATTAACCTTTGTACTTCTTCCTGCTTTCTAAGTACTAACTCTTCATTTTTGTCGAGTACAAAATTGAATATTTGTATTCTCATTTCTCCTATTTTTTTCACATTTTTCTTTGTTTTTCTCTTCATACTTCTTAGCTCTTTCAAGAGTTTGTTTGTTTCGTTGAAATAAGTGTTCTTACCTTCACTTTTTACTTGCATAACTTCTTGTATATATTCACAGTCTCAAGTAGAAACTCATAAAATACCAATATCAGCAAACATTTTAGTAGTTAACGATTTTCCCTCTCTTAATTGAGTCAGTAGATATATTATGTTCTCTCTTTTTTCTTTGTAGATTCTTTTTTCGCTCTCACTTAAGTTTTCTTTTGTTTTATTTGTAAAAACTATCTCCTCCTCAACCATACTAAGATCAAGTTGTATATTCTCTCAAGTTTCATCAACCTCAACAACATCTGTAAATTCAAAATCTTCGTTTCGGACCATCTTTTATTAAAAAATAATTCATACACAATAAGTATAGCGTACCAAGAATTTATTTGCAAATATTCATACAAGTCAAAAACAACTAATAAGTCAATATCAAATTAATATTACTTTTCATTTGACTGTTGAAAACTTTTTCTTACTCTTCCGTTTAGAGGAAATATGACTACTTTGATTGAACAATAAAAATATCTTTCATATTATTTTCTTTAGACTCTATGCTCATCGATATAGTTTCGAATTATGACACATCAACAAAGCAACACCTTCGTGGAATACGAAAGGAAATGATCAGCTTTCTTGATGCTCAGCATGACTCTAAAAAAATTCTTACTTTCCTTTCAAAGTGCGCACTCCTCTCAATTGATGAAAAAGAAAAAAAACTCTACTTGTGAGCTCCAAATGATTTTGTTCTCTCGCAAGTAAAGAAATTCTTTAAGTGAGCATTACAAGAAGCTATTCACAAAACATATAATTCAGAATATTCACTCGAGCTCACGAGTTATCCTGACCTACAGCAATGAGATCACGAACTTCAAATACCTCTCAAAAAGCAATTAAGCGGTACAGTTCAAAAGAAAAAAGAGATTACTCTTGACCCAAAGACCAAGGATACTCTTTCAGACTATTTTGGAATCTTGTTTGAGAAAAAATATACTTTTAACAACTTCGTTATTTGATCTAATAACGAACTAGCTGCTTCGGCTGCGCAAGCAATTGCTGAAAAACCGTGAGAAGTATATAACCCGTATTTCATTTATTGAGATGTTGGACTATGAAAAACTCACCTTATGCAAGCAATTTGAAACTATATCATCTCTCATTCGAAGGAAAAAGTAATTGTCTACTTACCTTGTACTAAGTTTATTGACAAAGTAATTCATGCGGTAAGATTTAACAAATTAGAACAACTCAAACGCAAATTAGAGGAAGTAGATATTCTTATGATTGATGATATCCAGTTCCTTGCATGAAAAGATAAAACCCAAGAAATTTTTCACAACATCTTCAATGATTTCTATTCAAAATGAAAGCAGATTATTATCACGAGTGACCAATCACCAAAGGCACTTACTCTCTTGGAAGCAAGACTACAGAGCCGCTTTTCTCTTTGATTAGTCGTTGATATCAAAGCACCAGAGTCAGAAACGAGAATGGCTATTCTACAGACAAAAGCTCAAAGGAAAGACCTTGAACTTCAAGAACGCCATCTAGAAATGCTCGCTGAATCAATCACCTCTAACGTCAGAGAGATAGAGGGTGCACTGAATATTCTTTTGACTAAAAAACAACTCTTAAGAAGAGACCTAGAAGATAACGATATCTATGACACATTATCAACTATGTGAATAGATGATATAAGGAGCCACGCTCAAACAGAAGGAGAAACAGTAACTCAGGTTCATGAAGTACCTCCCCTCTCACCTAAATCTCACAGCTATAAAGTGGGTCTAGCACACGCAACTTGAATTAGAAACACCTCCGTGAGTGCATTCGAAAAGAAACTCCAAGCAATCTCTACATACTATGACATCGAGTTAGATGATATCCTCTGACCAAGTAGAGTGAAAGAAATTTCTTTTGCAAGACAATGCGCTATGTACCTAGCAAAAACAGAGTTTAATCGATCTTTGCAAAAAATTTGAAATTACTTTGGTGGAAAAAATCATAGCTCCGTAAT
>JAHDCT010000016.1 GCA_020629735.1 bacterium
ATCTTCATATTAACTGATCTTTTCCATCCTGAGTCCATGGCTCATTTAAAAAGATCTGATAATCATTTCACGACAAATCAATTCACACGTCAGCCGTCTGTCCACTAACAAAAAGCACTTGTACTCACGTTCATGATCAATTAAATTTCTCTTGTATATTATCTCTATCTTTTGTATCTCCATGAATGGTCATGACATCAACTCAATCAGGTAATTGAAGTCCATCTATCATTCTTGGATCTCATCTGAGAACTCATTCAATATATCAGTTCGCAAAAACTAAGATTCTCTTTTTTCCATTCTCTATTGCTCACGTTAAGCTTGTTTGAAGCATATCCAACTTTGCTGATTGCATTTCAGCAGATACCTCTAATAAATTCGGATCTAGACACAGCTTACGAAAAGCATGAATCTTATTTGATGCAGTTAACTCATCATTTTCCAGAAGTGCCTCATAAATCTTCTGTCACGTTTCATCAAGATTTCATCGAGTCACCTGTTGATATAATTCAGGCATATCAACATGATCTTGCAACTTCTTCATTTCCATTCTTGGAAGAAGCAAAGATCTCAAATCTAGAATATCACCATTAATAATTTGGTTTACCAGATCAGCATCAGCAACATCTCAAAATCTTTCAGGATATAATAACTTAAGCAATATTCCAATATCCTTAACCGTATTTGGGATCGGGGTTCAAGATAGCATACACACGTATCAATCTCTTTCTTCGATGGATTGAGAAAGTTTCAACAAGTTTTGAGATCATTTCCCATCAGTAATGTTTTTAAATTTATGTACTTCGTCGATAAGAAGAAAATCAAATAGCTGATTTCACAGTTTCTTTTCATAACGTTCCATTCACACCTTCTTATGTGAAATAAGAACATAGTCATAATCAGTAACATCTTCTATGTCAGCTGGAGACTCTACAACAAGAACACGTGGTTCCTCACCTTCACGAAAATATCATTTTTTTCCATGTTGATCACTCTTCCTTGAAGAAAGATACGTTTCCCAGGTTGAAATAACGTTAGCAGGAACAACACACAACGCAGTCTTTGCCTTTTCTCATAAACTCTCCTTCATCAAAATAGCTGATGCAGATTTTCATAATCACATTTGATCAGCAATCAAAAATCTCTTATGTTTTCTTACCTGATAAGCATTCAGTTTTTGAAAAAAATCTGGAAAAGGACGAGCTCAAGACAAAGCATCAATAAATACAGAAGGTTTTTCTAAAGCCTGAATCTCTGAAAGGTCAGTAGAGAATTTATTAAGAACTATGTACAGCTCTGGATGACCATGTTCAATGTTATCAAATCTATGCTTCAGCCAAATCAAATATCAATCAACCAATTCGGACTCAGTCTTATCACTTACCTTAGACTCACGAAGAAAATACTGAATAAAATCTTCCTTCACCACATGAAGTAAATCAAGCTCAAAGTCAGTATTAGATAAATCTAAATCTTTAGGAATCACAGAAAAATCTGGTAAGGTCTTTTGCAAAAGATAATCTCATAAATATTCAGAAATAACTCAACTAATATATTCAACTCATAAGACTTTGTATTTAGGATGTAATTTCATAAGCAAATCAATTCAATTCGTTCATCAAAAAATTCTAAGAAGTTCTCTAATATCTTTTTCTTGAATAAGAGAAATGATATCATTTTTAAGCGCATCAAGCATATACAGATGATCGTGTAATTCAGCTATCTTCAATAATTCTATCATAAGATCTTTATTACTATAACTCGTATCAGTTGCCTTAGCAATAAAGCCAAGAGCAACTCAAAAATATCTTACATACTGGTTGAGACTATAAGATTTCTCTCCAATAGATAACGATGATGCAGGTGAATAAGATCTGAATTTTAGAATATCTACTCAAATAGACGTCGCAAACTTTCCTAAATCCTCTAAAACTTGATCTTTTGTATAATAAGTTTTATCCTTTAACTTAAGATCCTGTTCTTTCATATTTTTTTCTGCAGCCTCAATATCATGTTTCCAATAAAAATCTCTTTTGTTTGAGGGAGCTCACTTTTTATTCAAAAGCCATCATTTAAATCACGTTAATCAATATTTCATAAGCTTCGTCACATAATGACGCGAATATCAGTTCTGACTCCAATTACTCAATGTTCAAGCCTGAGAAGTTCTTTTATCATTCCAAATCCAGTTTTCTTTATCAGCAATAAGTAATTCCTCTAATAAGTCATGACAAGCAGATTTCACCTCATCTTCTCGATAAATAGTCACCACTTGACGATCAGGAAGCCTCGCTTTAAATCACTGGACACCATCTTTTTCTACTCTAGAAGCAACTGATGATCATGCTAAAGATCTTCAAAAGTGGGTTCTATATTTCTTTAAATTCGTCGCTTGTTTTCAATCTTTACGATACCATCAATCCTGATCAGTTTCTGGAACATCTTGCAACATATCAGCACAAGCATCTTCCACCTCATCAAAATAATAAAAAACAGTATTAGCATTTACACAAGGACTAAAACCTTGTATCTTCGAGCGTACAACTCTTTTTTGAATTGTTTGAGGATTCAGATTTAACTCACGTGCAAGAGTTAATTCTGCTGCAATCTTCTTTTTTCATACCGTATGAAATTTTCCACCTCCTCTTCTAGGAATTTTGATATCTTCAAATCAATACACTTCTAATATATCATGAAGAAAATATCACTCAATTTTTGTATTTCATAAATTAAACATAACTAAGAACTCTCACATATTATTACAAAAATCTTCTTGAGTAACTCATGTCCAAGCCGTATAATTCTCAATACTTTGAAAAGCCAATCCATTTACTTCTAATCGTTGATGATGATATCCCAGATGGTGAACAACTATTTCTTGCTGAAGTGATGCAGGACGAGAAAATCTTTTTATCAAAAATAAAAAGTCATCTCTATCATAAAAATCAGCTTCGACAGTTCAGTTCTTTCAACGAAACAAAGGTTTGAAAGAAATATTCTGTTTTTTTGCCTCACTCTTCAATGTCGATCTAGATTTTCCAGTAACTTCTTCAAAATAAGTAAGTGTATAAGCTCTTATTCATTCCAATTGAATACATCAGTGTTTATCAGCTTGAGGTAAGCTTTGCAACACTCAAACAATAATTAGAGCATCATCGTAAGAATAATATTTATGAAACTTCTCTTTCTCTCCTGCTCTTCATGTAATATACTTAATTTTATCTTTTCTATCACGCAGTACATCATATCCTACATCAAGTTCTTCAGCCAATGCAGGCAAAGTATAATATTTTTTCTGTCAAACAATAATACATCAATTCTTATCAGCAATTAATGCTCATCACAAAAAATCAATAAAAATTTCATCTAAATATTCCTTCTCATATCAGACATCAGTCTTTTTGGTCTCATCAATTTTTCACTCTTCATGTAAAGCATCTATCTTCCTAGTTACTGTTCTAAAATTAATATTACTTTCCTTAGCATAAGTAAACAAAGAATAATAAGTAGATTCGTCTTTTTTAAAGACTCACTCCTTAATTTTAGTAAATCATCACATATTTCCGGCTAAAGAAGTCATATGATCATGAACTGCTTTGGTATTTTTTAATTTATATGCTCTTCTATAACGAACCAGATATGCAGAAAGCGTAACATATTCTCAATTACTACAAAAAACACCTTCAGTAAGGTCAGATTTAAAGGCGTAGATTCAAGCTCAACTAACCAATTTGTTGTATGTTTTTATATCATCTATTATGTACTTACTATTAGCAAAATAAGAAGCATCCATAGGAAATTCTGGAAGGTATTTTTGATATAGTTTATTTTCTTTATAAAATTCTAAAAATGCAGTAACCGGAAATGCCTTTCCTGGTTTTGAATTTCTTTTTAAATCAATGATTTTATATCATTTATCTATTCACCAAGTCAAAAAAGCTTTTGATAGTCAAGCAGCATTTCTAAATTTTGAAAACACTCATGCTCTTGAAAGATCAACATACTCAATTCCATCTAAAATAAATCTCTGTCCTCCAGTAATACGAATAACATCTCCATCATTAAACGTCTGAAGGATTTCTTGCTCAAAAGAAAAAATAGCCTTAGAAGATCACTTTTCGACCTGTGGGATACGTTCTAACTGTACTTTCTTTTGTTCTTCTGACATAAGAAAAAGAAATTATACAAAGATTGAAATATAGAAATTGTCAATAAAATAGCAATCCAAAAAAGCAAAATTAAGCCATTTCACTATCTCCTCTACACTAAAAAGTCTAAAAACTTCAAAGAACACGAACAGACTGGCAACAACTGTGAAGTTTTTCTAGAGTCTTTTCAAACATAATTGATCAATACCCAGCATCACATTCGATCCAGAACTCATAACTAAATGGATCATCTCTACGAGGAATACTCTCAAGTTTAGTTAAAATAATTCAAGCATCATTTAGTACTCACAATGCAGCATAAAGACTTCAAGCATCATGAGAAGTTCTTAAAAGCAAAATCGATTTACTTCAATCTTTTGAAACAAATTTCTGATTTTTTCCTATCAATAAAAATCTCGTAACATTGTCACGGCGATCTTGTATACCATTTTGAACAACTTTTAAATCATACAATTCAGCTGCCAATGAAGAAGCAATTGCTCATCTTTTCATAGTTCCAGTCTGAGTTATCTCCTGAGCAGCAGACGCTGTATCAGTATATTCAACAGCAGTTATTCAGTGAGAAGAAAGATACCCATAACACTGTTCTAATGCTTGAGGATGAGAAATCACCTCATCTAGTTGAGACACATCTGTATGGTGAGCTAAAAGACAATGGCGAATCGGCAAAAATAACTCTCAAAGAACCGACATATCATACTCAAGAAAACGAAACTGATGAACATGAACAGTTCATGCGGTAGAATTTTCAATAGGAACGATAGCTAATGCATTCGAATCATCAGAAAGTTTTTCCCGTAATACTCTTGCAAGAGGCTCTCAAATTCAATTATAGTCAGGTAATCAAAACTGAATCTTAGCTTCACAAGCAGCTTGATGGGAGTAAGATCACTGTATTCAATAGTAATATAATTTTTTCATATCTACATATTCTCTTTAAGAATTTTCATATCATTAGTGTATCATGCTCACAACGTAAACAATCAAAGCAACAACGAAATTCCATATGGAAGGACAACAAGAATTCACGAAAGAATGATTAGTGTGATAATTCTCGTCATTAATGTATCTGGAAAGTAAGTAGACAACCATTTAGTAACTAAAAGATCCGAAAAGAAAACAGCTGCAAAAAGTGCAAGGAAAATTAGCAAGAAGACATAGTTCGACAAAAGAAAAGCTCAAACTGCAGCACCAACTCAGGTAAGAAGTAAAATCAGTCATACTATTGGAGTCAAAATAAGCACCAATAAACCTATACCAAATGATCTAGCTGGCGATGACATAATTGTAGTTGAAGCTCTTTTTACATAATTAGGAGCAGCCCAAAGCAACAATGATCAAAAAATTACCAAGGCCAAGAATCTCATGAATCTAAATCCGTGTCATCCTTTTCTATCCTTATCTCACTTTTCTCAATGCTCTCGGTCTATTTTCTTTTCTACAGATCAAAACATAGTTCACGTTCTTTGAATTTCTCATGTCACAACTCAAGCAAAAAGCTCATCTCATAACTCAGATTGCTCTGACAAGATAAGATTTCATCATATCTTAGCAGCAGGTCAAAAATTAATTGTATCACCTCAGAATTCTAGATCTCATACAATCTCAGCATCCAAAAACAATTCTTCTACTCATATCGATGCATCTCATGATACATTACCAGTAATTTTAGCTTTCTCTGCTCACAACATCAGGTCTCCTCAGATAGTATTAGAAGAAACAAAAGAAGAAGCTCATCACATAACATCACCAGCAATTTGACCAGAAAGCGTTACCGCGTTTCATCATACTCTCAAATCGTCACTGATATCTCATGAAATCAAGATATTATTTCCTCATACCCATACATCCTCTGTCACATTTCATTGAATAGCCACATTTTGTCATCACACAAAAAGATCTCAATCAATTGCTTGATTTAACGTAACAGTATTACCAGCAACAAAGAGAGTTTCTTCTAACGGTTCATCAATCGATACGGTAGCATCAGAGTAAAACTGAATAGCAAAAGTTATTCCCAAAAGAGAGAAAAATGTAATCATTCATCAAAGGAAATATTTCATGAGCTAAGAGGAAAATAAATATAGTAATCCAAGTATATTGAAAACAAAAAAGAAGCATAGATGAAACTATCCTTAAACAATCTTTTTAGATGGCAAGGGAACAAAAACACTCGTCTTCTTTTTATATACATCAAAACCAAGACGTCATTCCATCCTCTTTTCTAACAAAGGAACTCACGAAACATATCTCAATAAGTATGTTATCAAAAGTGGGCTGATAATACCGTAAAAAGAACCTGGAACAGAGAAAGAAATAACAAAAATACCTCGCCACAGCAATGCCTCTCAAAAATAATTAGGATGTCTAGAATATTTCCATACACCTTGATCCATTATCTTTCAAGAATTTTTCGGATCTTGCTTAAATTTCTTTAATTGCCAATCGGCAACTACTTCAAAAAGAAATCATGTAACCCAAAGAACAACGCCAAGAACATCAAGAGAACCTAAGGAAGTCGGTTCAGAGCTACTAATAAACATAACTGGCAAAAGAACAACTCACATAATAAGCCCTTGCAATAAATATACCTGAAAAAAAGATCTCACATAAAAAAACTTTCACCAATCTTTACGCCACTGAGCATACCTAAAATCCTCAGGCTTTTTTCTATTCTTCAAAAAAATACTCACCGACAACCTCAATCACCAAGCAAGGATTAACCAATAAACAAGATAAGCTCTTTCACCTCAATCTGTAAGAAAAAAATACACACAGCACAACGTGATAAATCACAATCACCATGCCACATCAGCAAAATCGTTACGTTTAAGAACAAGTGAAATCAAAAACCAAATTACCGCATACAGTAAAATTACTCCTCAACTAATCCACAACAAAGATTCCATTAACCAATATATCTCACAATATAAAATCAGACAACACACACACTAGCACACAGAGCCATTCACCAAACTATATCAATAAGAACAATTTCTAGCGGCCAATCTTTTAAAGTAGCTAAGTTAGTAAGATCATAGGTAGCATAGGTAAAGAAACCAAAAAGAGCTCAGTACATCAAAGCATGCATCCATGAATCTTGAGCAACCGCAGGATAAATAACAAAAATAAATAACCCTATGATAAAAAGAAAATAAAACACTCACGCAGCAACCCAATTAACCTCAGGCGCTAGAAAATTTTGTAAGTATTTTCCGTACAGCCCTTTAGCAACAAATCAGAGCCAAATAATATCAATGAAGAAAAAAACACAACAAACAAGAAAATAACTTAAAATAACATTTCAATATGGCATAGTAACGGTAAAAATAAATAAAAGAAATCAAATATTTATCACAGTAAAACGTAATATATGAAGATACTTATCACCTGAGCAAGTTGATTCTTATGAAAACAACTTGTACATGATCTACTCACCCTAAAAAAAGAAGTAATAGTCGTCTCAAGAAATACTTGAAAGACTCAGAAACTATTTGGTGAAAAAGTAAAACACCTAAAACGAGAAGACATAACTCAACAAAATCTGCACTGAGTTAGCACAATTATACATCTCGCATGAGCACCAATCAACACATTTCCACGAAATAACAAAAATAAAAAATTGTTAAGAGATTCAAGAATTAACACAACTAAGCTTCTAGTTGAACATTTACCAGATAGCTGCGATAGTTTTATCTGTTGATCAGCTATATGATATTATCCAAGCAGCTTAGAAAAATGTTACGATATCAACTTCATCAACAAATATCCTACTACATTCATGGAAAAACTATGTGTTGATCGAGAAGAAGAAGCACATAAAGCAAAAACATCTACAAGGCGTGTTGTGCACCTACGTACATGATTAGTAATATGACCAGAAAAAGTAGGAAAGAAGATTCGTCAAAGTATACAACGATACATGTGATGGATCCCATGATCAGGAGAACAACGACTATCACTCATTACAATTAAAAAACGAAGTGAAAGTTGCATAGAGATTATAAATAACGATAACATCGAAGGTCCAGTCAATATGGTCACAAAAAATATCCAATTAAAAGAATATATGCACCAAATAGCTCAAGAGCTACATAGGCCCATCCGAGGACATATTCCGGCAAAGATAATCAAATTCTTATGAGGAGAAGCTACTCAATTGATCTTATGAAGTCGAAAAATTACTCCCACACAGATTGGGAAGTAAAAACTTACACCATGACACATGCAAAATAAAATTCTACTTTAGATCCACTCGAAGTTCATTCCTCCTCATCCATGGTGGAGTCCACGGATCATTATATTGTGCTAAAGTTGGTTCACCTAACCATGAAATTCATTCTGATTTCAAAGCAAATTGAAATAAAGTCCACTGCTCAGAAACACGATCACCAGTACTATATCAATCAAAATACCAAACAGCCTTCTGAGAAGCAGGAATTTCTTTTAAGACAACCTTATCATTATTTGGGATAGGTAAAGTATCCATCGTCCACTCACGGGGCATAGAAAAAGAAGTTTCATATATTCACACATCCACCTCAGTACTCGTAACAGGAGCTGTCATAGCAATCTTTTGTCATGAAACTTTTTGAGAAGTAACAGGCGCAGTCATAGCAATTTTACCTGCTCAACGATTATTTCAAAAGATATATCAAGCTAAATCCCTGAAAGCATAATTCCCAGAACTAGCTAAAGTACCTTGAGTACGTACAGTAGCAACAATTTGAGAAGGCATATCCACAATACTCATATTCCCAAATTGTTTCTGAGTGTTCATCTGAGGACGTTCAACATCTGATACATACCATCATCGTACATGCCGTAATAAAAAGAAAAGTGATATACACAAAAGAAAGAAAAGAAATAATCTCATTCATATGTTAAGAGGTTAAAATAATACTTAAAGTATACTTTCTTACCTCATGAAGATGTAAAGAAAAAAGTAATGAAAATTTCAATCATCTGTCAGATTCTTCAATACAAGATCTCACTACAGTAAATCACACAATTTTCATATACCTCCACAAAACTTCAATCTATATCTTAAACTTCTCCTTCAACCTAGTTTGCCAGTGTTTTCTCGGCAGTGGCAATCAATATTTTACAAGAAAATCATACTCCATTGGAATAATACGATATGCATTACCTTGTTCATCAATAAGCACCTTCTTTAAAATATCAGGTGAAATATGTAACTTTCATTCAACAACCTCTTCATACTCTCAAAGTTGATGACTATTTACGATGCTCACTCAAGCAGGAATATCTACGTGAATCGGATCATCACGCCAAAGATATCACAATTTCGACACTTCTTCCTTAGTAAAAGTTGGTTCTATAAGACAAGCAGCAGTATCATTAAAATAAAAAGGATTCATCGATGCTGGAAAAAATTTTCACAAACCTCAATCTTGTTCCATCTGTTCAAAAATCTCGTCAACTTTCTCAAACCACTCTTCTTTCGTATACTGATTATTTAAGATACAAAATGATTTATTCTTTAGTCAAATACATCCAAAACAATAAGAACACGCTTCTAAATGATACCCATAATAACAATGAGTTAAATTAGCTCATCACGTCACAAAATAAACATGAGAAGATGTTTCTCAAACGTAGTGACACCCATACAAATGTTCATCAACCTGATTACCAACATCAAAACTGTCATAAAAATGATGACTCGCATCCTCTCATCATCAAAGAAAAATATTTCTTCATCAGTTAACTTTCTGTACAAAATACCCGTCTTCAATATCACGAGATGCAACAATTCAAGATCAAAATACATTTTCTGAAAGTTTATTAAGATTTTTTTTACTCATAACTTCTTGTTCCCATTGATCAAACAATCAAATCTGAGATAAAATATCTTGTTTTTCCTTTTCATACTCATCTTTTGAGAGCTGCTGGTTCTTTATGCAATAAGATTGATTTGTTAATCAATCACACTGGATACATTCAAAGCATCACACAAGGTTAGATGAAAACCAAATATTATGACTATTATGGATATTCGATGAATAAAAAATCTTATAACTACTCGTGACGGATCTTGAAGAGTAGATATTTTCGCAACTACCAACTATCACGAATGAATTTAATACATTACGAAGGTTACTATGAGACATCATAGTATAAAGCAAGTTCTCAACCTGTTGCCCTACACCAAAACTTAAATAACAATTTTTACCTCAATACAATTCTGCGTAAGTACTATTTTCATTCTCAAACCACTGCTGGAGTTTCATTTTAGGAGCTTGAAGAAACAGTTTCGCCCAATCTTCCATAAAATCTCAGGTATACTCAATATGCACCTGTTTAGAGGTCGCATACTCATTTTGTGGCAACGTCACTCACTCTCTTCATGTTTGTGGAAATCTAGAAATATTATTTCCATGCTTATAAAAATTTACAGGCATCCAACTACATATCTCCATAACGAAATTTCTCCAAGAAGTCTGTTTGCGTTTCTTCTGTAAGAGTAATTGTCGATCAGTGAAGCTACGTTTACGTTTCATAAGTGATTTATAAACTTTTAAAATGTCATTTCATACGATCTAACCAATGCTGTCTCGGAAGAGGCAATCAGTGTTTCACGAGAAATTCAAGTTCAAGTGGTATAATACGATATGCATTTCATATATCATCAACTACAACATATTTCAGTACATTCTCAGAAATATACCATGTATCTCATTTTCGCAATTCAAACTGTCAGAGGTCATCTATATGTATAGTCTGTACTCACTTAGGTATATCTACCTGAATTGGTTCATCACGCCGCAAGTATCAAGCTGTTTCAACTTCTTCTTTTGTGAAACTAGAATCGATCAAATACGCAACTGTATCATTGAAATAGAAAGGATTAATACCTCCTGGAAAGAAATCTCACAATACTCAATCATCTTCCATTTTTCAAAAAATCTCATCAACTTTTTTATGCCATTCATCCTTAGTATATTGTTTATTAAATATACAGTATGTAGCGTTTTTAAGTCAAACACATCATAGACAATATGAACAAGAGTCCATAAAATATGAATAATACACATTAAAACAGTGAGTAGCATTTGCTCAACAGTACATATGCTCAGATCACTGTCATACTCACATCCATCCGTATACATGATCAACCTTTGCAGTATCAAAGACATCATACTTATTTTCCGAAAGTGGAGTTCAATCTGAACAAACAACATTTCTTCCTCATTTCTGTCTTGAGACAATATATCCATTCTCGACATCCTCAGAAAACGCAATCGCCGATCAAGAAACATGTTTCGAATTTCTATTAACTCACACATTATCTAACTCACTATACCACTCTTCAAAACGATCTTTTTGTTTCAGTAATTGAGCTTTCTTCATCACAAATTCTTCTTGCGTATATTGTTCATTCTTAATACAATAACGTGCATTCTCTAAATCAGAACAAAAGAGACAATCATGACATCAAAGGAGATTATCACTAAACCAAATATTAGAAGAATTATGTATATAATTTGAATAAAAAATGTTATGCGATTGAGAAATTAATTTTCAAAAATAGACATTTTCTGACGACGGTCTGACAACTATAGAGTTATACACATTCACAGCATTATTAGAGACAATCGACGAATAAAGTACGTTCTCACACGTATCTCAAATAGAAAAACTCATATAAGCATTTTTTGCTCCATATACGGTATCAGCAAACAATGAATTCTCATTAGCCCCATAGTCCATTAAAGTCATCTTGGGAGCTTGAGAAAAAAAACTTTGAAACTGTTGAAAAAAAGAAACACGAGTATCAATTTCGGAACAGAAATTACCATCTCAAAATTGTTTCATATAGTCCTCAACTCAATATATATTCTGACTTCTTTCAGTTTCTGGGAATCTAGAAATTAATCACGAATGTCTATATAAACTAACCTGAAACCAACTACATACTTCCATAAGAAATTTTCTCCAAGAAGTTTTCTGACGTTTTTCTTGGATCTTCTTTTGTCGTAACGTAAGAGAATTACTCATAAAAATCATCAAGGTTACTATATAAAATATGTATAACACATGTGTATGCACAAAAAGGAATTTTACAATTAGAGATAAAATCGACAAAATTACAATAATTTTACATTTATACAGGTATTCATATAATTATATAAAATTTTTATGTCGAACAATAACCGACACATGTCTTCATCATATAAATTTCATCAAAAAAAACTCATATCTCAATTAAAAAAAATATGATTAAATGAAACTGACGCTAAGATATATCTCTTCAGTATTCACATTGGTGCATGTACTATAAAACAACTAACAGATCAATCATCAATTAACCGCATTACCGTTCACGACAGTGTTGGAAGATTAATTGAAAAGGGACTTCTCCAAGAAACCTACTCAAACAAAAAAAGACTCGTCTTCCCTCAGCCGATAGAAAACTTACAGCACATAGTAGAAATTAAAAAAACAGAAGTAAATAATCTCCAGCAACAGGTAAACACAACGATTAACATACTTCAATCACTCCACCTTCAATCATCTTACCTACCACAAATAAGACTGAGCAAAGGACGCGCCTGAATAAAAGACTTATTATGAGAAATTAAAAACGCAAAACCGAAAGAACTTTATACTATATCAGATAGTCGGCACTTTGATGAACTCCTCAATATAAAATTTCTTGAAGAAATGAAAAAAACACAAATTCACATGATTCTACCTAGATGATTTGAGCATTTCATCTTCTCAGCACACGCAAAATGAGTGTCAATTAACACGAAAACCCTAACAAACGAAACTAATCGATCATGAGGAATGACCTTACGAGAAGACACCGTCGCACTACACGCATATGAAGGAGTGTACATAACCACCACAATAATCAAAAACGAAGCAATCACCCAAACAATGAAACACGTCTTTGAAAACACACGAAAAATGTGCTCGTAAAGCCGTTTATAAGTTATAAATACTAGATCTAATAAGAAGCACTTACTAAAGAGAAGAAAGGTAACTAAGTTTATTCACTTTTGATTTATGCAACCTTAATTGCTACAATTACAACAAAAACAATTGAAATTGACAAAAGATCTAAATTCATTATTTTATCTCACGATGAGTTTACCTACATTGTAGGGGTAATCGCAACACCTGAGAGAAAATAAGAAGAGAATATAGA
>JAHDCT010000017.1 GCA_020629735.1 bacterium
GTTACCTTATCTGGTAAGTATTTTTCTCGGTGGGAGAGGAGTTGTTTGAATGACGAGGTATAGGCTTGCGTATCTTGTGTTGGAATATTATCAAGAATTTGGGGAGCGAGTTCGTGAAGATAGTATGTTATGGTAACTCCATGATCATAGGTTTTTGCAATTGGAGCAATGTATTCTAAGAGATAAGCTATATTGAAAAATTCACCTCGATCTACATTAGGAGCTGAGTTGAGATGTCGTAATTTGTATCCTCATTGAGGAAAAAGAATGTGAAGTGGCTGCTTGTTTTTGTGAGCATATTCTACTGCTTTTTTGGTGCGCGTATGAACAATGTCATTTGCTTTCCGTTTTCTGAATGGTTTTCTTAGGAGCTGTTTGTAGTGAAATTCTTGTTTTCCTATTTCAGAAACGAGTTTCTGTTGGTGAGGAGTTAGAGAAAAATTATTGAGTATATTCCGCTTTTGATCAAGGAAGTTCTGTACGTTTTCTGTTGAAATATGCATGAGATGCAACGAGTAAAACAATTTCGAGCTGTTGTGTGTGTGATCTATGATGTATGAATTGTTTGGTTGAGATGACTTTATCTTTCCAAGATAATATTTACGGGTCCAAAATTTGTACTAGTAATTTCCATTTGTGCACCAAATTTTCCTGTTTTTACTGCATATCCTTCTTTGTTGAGCTGCTCAATAAAGTAATCATAGACTTTCTCTGCTTCTTCATAAGGCGCAGCATGACAGAAATCTATACTACTTCCTTTTTTATTTCTTCCGTAGAGGGTAAAGTTTGATACAATAAGAAGTTCACCCTCGATGTCATTTAGTCAAAGATGTTTTTTTTTCTGGTCGGAACTGAATAGATCAAAACGTCATACTCTTCTTACGAAAGTGTCTATTTGATCTTTTCGTTTTGTCTCAAGATCGTCTTTGTGTACTCAAAAATAGATGAGATATCACTGTCCTATTTGATGAGTGGTGTTGGTATCTATTATGTGAATGCGAGCTTTAGAGACGCGTTGGATAAGGAATCTCATTGTCAGAACTAGGAATAAAGTTGAAATTTAATATGAGATGAATTTGTTTTTTTTCTTTAGTTGAGAATGCTGAAGTTGATTGTTTCTCCTTCAAGATCAAAACTTGCTGAATATAGTCCTGACGATTTGGTTTCAACTTGATTGAACGATGTTACGAGTGCTTCATTTTTCAGATACTCTTCGTGGATTTTTATAATGTTTTTGAACGGTTCGTGAGTACTTGCAAATTCTATTTGAATTCTATCACTTACGTTTAAATCTGCATCTTTCCTCATTTGATTAAGGAATCTTGAAATTTCACGTGCGACTCCTTCATTGATGAGACCTTCATTGAGTTCTAGGTTGAGTTCAATCATTGTTCCATCTTCGATGATTTGGTTTGGTTCATCGAATCATGAGTATCTTATTTCATATTGATCGGGTTGTAGTTCTCGACTTGCTTCTCCGTCGTTTACGAGAAGTATATTATTTGCTTGGAGTTGTGCTTGTCCTTTTTTTGCAGCTGCAATGATACGTCAGGTATCTTTTCAGAAACTTGCTCACAATTTACTTCAGATAGGTGCGTACTGTACGGTGATAGCTTGATCTCATGAGAGTAATCAAACGTTTTTTACATTTACTTCTTCTGCAATAATTGATCCATACTTGTCGAGTATATATTGAGGTGTGTGTGACATGTTTTGCTGGTGATAATAAATATATTGTTAACTTTTTATTCGTAGACTATAGTGGTTTGCTTCTTTATTTCAAAATTATTCTTTCACAAAAAAATGCTGAGAGATGTCAGCATTTTCAAAGTTGTTTATATAATGTCATGATGCAATTCTACCATTTTCCATTCGGGTGATCCTTTGAAGGCTCCTTTGTATACAATTTCTCATTCTTGTTCTCGCTTTTCTGTCTTGATATTATGCTTTGCAAATTTTGATTGCATAGCTTTAAGCACACCATCTTCTCGTACTTTTAGAAAACTCACAGTATCAGTTTTGTATAATTTGAAGCATACTTGGTTGTTTACAATATGCTCATAACTAATTCCGTGATTATATAGTTGCTCTTTGTGCAAACGATACAATGTATTATCAGATGTTGAAAGGAAGTATAATCAATATCCTCACATTTCACTACAGCTTATGAATGTTCCTCATTCTATGTGTGAGATGTCATGAATTGTGTCAATTGATCTAATATCATATTGATTTTTATTGTCATGATAGATGATGTTTGGAAGTTCCTTCACATCAGAGTCTTGGTTGTGAATTTCTTGTATTCATTTAATGAAAACGTTGCTTCCAGATATGGTTTCAACATTAACGTATCCATTATATACTGATCCATTGAGATAAGCATTTGCTAATCATTTATATTCAACTCAACTACTTGATACCTTATAATCATTGAAAGCTCAGATGAGTGAAAATCATTGCTCTGTTTGTAGCGCGAAAATTCCGTTTTTAAGGTGTTCAGGCTTAACTATTGTTGTTGATAGGCTTTTCATCTTAGATCATGAAGAAACTGTTAGGTCTACTAGATGGTAATTTTGATCATTTTTGGGTTGAAAGCTGATAATTCCTTCGTGGAAGTCTGGTTTTTCTTTGAAGGTCATACTATATTTTTTGAGCGTGTTTTCGTCTCATTGAATTTGAGCAAGACCTCGTTCTTTTTCTTTTTTAACCAGATAGTAAGTTGTTTTAGGAATAAGATTTGCAACCTCAAAGTCATGTTTTAATTCCGTAATTTCGTTCTTTGATGTGAGTATGTAATTTTGACTTCCTAAGGTGAATCATTCATCTCAGAAGCTTGGTTGTTGCTCAGAAGATGCTTCATGAAAGACCGTTATTTTCCCATTTTTTTTCATAAGTAATCAGAACTTTCCATCTTGTTTGAATTTGAAATATGTAGCGTTTCCGTATGTCTTTTCTTTTCCAACTGTTTCGTAGTTCTTGTGGAGAATGTTAGTACATGTATCTCAATTGAATTCTACGTGAAGGTAAATTGTTTCATTAGTATCTAGCTTATTACTTATTTTTATTAGACCATCACTATTTGATTGTAGCTTTCGTTCACTTACTATTTCTTCAAGACTTAGTTGCTTAATTTGTTCATCAATGACTTGCCGTACGTGAATTCAATCATTCGTGTCTTTTGAAATGACGGTGTATGGATTCTGTGTTGATTGATAGAGCAGTTCTCAGGTAAAATGATTTTTGAATTCATTGTTATGGAATGATTCAAGCACAGGTAGATCATTATTTATTCATACTTTTTCTCAATTATCCATATTGATGTAAGTTGAGTCGAATGCATGACCAAGTACAGGAACTCATGTAGTAGTTAACTTTATCGTATGTGACTTTAGTTTTTCGTTTTCATCTTTCCCGTGCGTACAGGTAATTTCGAATGATTTTTTCTCTCTAAAGTTCATGAGATCTTTTTGCTTTACTTCATCAGTCAGCACGTTCTTGATTTCTGTTTCTTCTAAGTTAAGTGTTTCTTGATTAAACTTGATGAAACGCAAGTTTCCTGTTTTATGATTAGAATTTTCTTCTTTTTTAGCTTCTCACTTGAGGATAAGTGTTTGATTCCCTCATTCTAGGTCTGCTACATAGATTGTTTGTCTTTTTTGATTAAATTTTTCAGATTTTTTGCACGAACCGTCTCATTTTACGATGACAAATATGCTTTCGTCATTTTCATGCGATAAGTTTAAAATATATCCATCTCCTGCTTTTTCATATGAAGAGAATTCTCAAGATTCTCCTATATTGTCAAAAGTCATAAGTTGTTCTCATTCTTTATATACAAAGATACATCATCCAGTTTTTAATTGTGCAATTCAGATGTTGTCTTCGTTGAGTAATGGTGTTGTTGAAAAGAGGTTGTTTGAAGAAGTAGTACTTGTTACTCCTTTTCCATTTTCATAATCCATATAGGTAATTTGGTTTCCGTGTGTAATAGTTATTTTATAGATGTTTCCCTCCTCTATAATGTCTATTTCTTGTGACGCTAACTTGATAAGGTCATTGTTTCCATCTATTCCTTTGAGTACAATTCCTCTCTGATCATCTTTTTTGATAACTCTAATTTCTGGTCCATAGTAGTCTATACTATCGATGTCGCGAGTATGTTCATATGTATTAAGATGCTCAATATATTTTTCGATAATTATTTTTGCTTGAGGGTTGTTTGCTCATTCTATAAGTAGTTTTCGTAATGGTTCTTGCATAGGATTTCCTCCTCAGACTATTTTTACTTTTCCTATAAAGTCGTTTCCTGTTTCTATGAGGTTAGTATTTAATTCGTGTGGTGTGAGTATGAGAAGTAAATTATTTACTTCTTTTTTTGTGATGATTTCTTTTTCACGAATACGTTCAAATAGATTGAGTGAGTCGTGTTTATTAATGAGTGTATTTGCATGTGAAAGTACAAAATTAAGCGCTTTTGAAAATTGTTTACTTGCAAACAGTTCGTCTGTTGTGTCACATCATCATGCAACGTTATGTACATCTGATTCTTCGTCTGAGCTGATTTCTCCACGGTAATATTGAGAGAATGATTCGAAAGTCCCATCTAGAATAACTAGGTTTCCTTCATCGTTGATACATGAGATGTCTTCATCGTGAAATCACATTATTTGTTTCAAATCCTCACGTTCTGCCATAAGGGTTGCTTCTTTATTTATTCTAATTATTTTTAATGATGTTTTTCCTCAAGATTGAAAAATTCCGATAATAAAATTTGTTCTTTGATCAATTACTCAATGAAGGAGCTCACCATGTTGAGAGAAGTTTATTTTATCAATTCCAAAGAAGGTTGTTGGTTGTAAGTTTATATGTTTTCCTTGTGTACTTAGTTGAGAGAATTGTAGTTCACTCTGAGTTAACATAGCTATGGTATTTTCATTTACTTGGTCTGATTCTTTATCTAGAATAGCATATCCTTTTGCTGGGATTTTTGCATCTAGCACATTAGAGCTTGATACGGAAATATTGATATTTTTTCCTTTGGTGTAATTTATAGTGTAGCCGTTTATTTCATTTTTAATATCTGGATTTCCATAAATATACACAGCTCATTTTGGAATACCTGTGTTTCAATGTAGGATCTTGAGTGCTTTAAGTCCTTCGGTTGCATATTCTTTAGAATTTCCTTGAAGGAGAGGACCTGAATTTGATGCTTTAACATAAATTTTGTCTTTTAGAATTGCGATGTTTTCATATTCAAAGAGAATAGGTTTTTCATTACTTGGAATTGCGAAATAGTTTCATGAGTTCCATAAATTTAGATTACAGGTGGTGTATAGTTGATTGAATCACATATTATTGAGATGACTTTTGTTGACACGTAGTTTATTGCTATTCGTATCAAATACGGTATTTCAATCGTAATAAAAATGCGATACATCTTGTACTGTATGTATCCTTCTTAAATCTTTGTTATTAAGAATTTCTTCTAAAGGAGTAATGTTCAGAGAGTCTACAAATGATTCTGTATCAATCTTACAACGAAAGGTATTGTTATTATAATCAAGTGTTTCTTTTTCCATGAGAAATTGATAATAAATGCACATACATTATCATTTTTTCTGTTTAAGTCAATATTTTTCTTCTAGAAAAAAAGTATATAAACTGCTGAAATAATAATCATAGAAGCAATAAGTATTTTGATTCGTTTGAGATTGAGTTTGAGCATACTATGAGCTCATAAATAACTTCAGATAAACATTCCTAAGAAAAGAATAAGAATCGTTTGTCGTTGCACAATTCCTTGGCTGAAAAAGATGATACATCAGAGTGTACTCATAATGAGGTAGGTAAATTTCCCTGTTGCGTGGGCCTTAATGATGTCGTATTTAAAAAATCATACGAGCGTATAAAGTGAAAAGAATCATCCATTTGGTCAGAAAAAAGTTGAGTATGCTGCAGTAAGTGTTAGGCATATATATCAAAGGATCTTTTGTCATAGAGTAGGTTTGCTTTTTTGTAGATCTGTGTGAGTCGCTGGCTGTATGAAGAGTACGGGTAGTAAGAGGAGAAGGAGAATTCATACGATTTTTTTCATGATTTCTTCATCTATACTAAGAAGAAGTTGAATTCATATGTATCCTCAGATGAGCGCTGCTAGTCCTATGTAGAGTAGATCTTTTTTATCAAGAATATTTTCTTTGTTGAACCTATAGAGTGCTCCTAGGCTGTCTCAAATTCACGCTGCTGTCATAGAAGCAATTGCTCCTACAGGTCACATTCCTAGAAACATGAGTCCAGGTACGGTTATCATTCACCCACCTCATCAGCAGAGTGATCATACGAATGCACCTAGGACTCCTATTAAGAAAATTCCTCATCAGGTTATTGGATCCATAATTTTTAGTAGTTAAAGGAATTTGATCATATATTTTTTTTAACAATAGAAAAGCCCTTTACGGCGGTACTTTTCCATAAAGGGCTGTGGGATTGCCCGATATCTATGATAACCTTATTTATAGAATTCGTTATGAACTCTTTTAAATAGGTATATGTCTTCCTGATAGACATCAATTGATGTTACATCATTTAGTTCTGAGGTGTGGTTCATCGCTCGAGTATAGTGATGTTCAGGAATACCATCCTCATTTTCATCAACAAGATAGTTGTTTTTATCTGAGTTGATGTACAAAAAATTGCCATTTACTCTTTTCTCAAAAAGATGACCTTCAAACGACATTCTTTCGATGTCGTTCTCATAGAAAATAGCTATTAAAGTAACTATTACTACGATTGATGCTAAAATCATTTTTACCTTCATAATTAATTTAGGTTTTGTTTAGTCTTCATTATTATTATTATATATATATAAGTCAAGTCTCAGTAAGAAATTTTAAGAAAAAAATGAAATAGAACCTAAAATGAGAGCCTGTGCTACATAGATAGGGAGTGCATTTTGAGATATGAAAAGTATGCTTTGATTGAACGGTATTGACTGAGTACGAAGTGATGTATTTGATTTTTGCATTCGAAGTAAGGCGATGCATAAGATGAGTCCTATTGATACCATGAGAAAACTTGGATCGTATCCTCTAGTTGTGACCATAAAGAAAAGGTGATAGATAATACTTGCTATTATGATTCATGAGAGAAATATTGATTTGGTGTATTGGCGAGCTCGATATCAGAGAAGCCCGAAAGTTAAGCTTAGTGTTCCGTAGTCGATATAGGTAAATGTATACCAAGCTGCTCAGCAAGCGAGAAGGAAAATTACTGTTTCTAAGATAATTTTCTTGTAGGGCTGTAAGTAACTCAATATGACTCTTACAGCTCAAATAGCTAAAAGAATATTTAGGTAGGTAATGTTGGTATTTCAGAGAAAATATCCTCACCGGAGCAATATTTGGAATCATATTCCTCGGTATCGGAGTGAATTTCTTCGTCTAAATGAATGGTTATATCAGACTAAGAAAAGGAAAATTGGGAAAGCTGTCCTTCATACAATTCTGAATTCCTGTATTTCTGGGTAGAAAATAAGACCTACATGATCAATGATCATGGTGATAATTGCTATAACTTTGAGGTAATCATAAAGATTTGGTCTTATGATTAGCTTTTTTGCGTCATTGTTTTTTTGTAATTCTTTACGAGTGGAGTGAATACTATTCATTGACTTTTTTTGTAAATACTATATTAATTGTTCATGCTTTTTATGTAATATATAATATATGACTGATTGAGAAAAATGATACAGAAGATTTGATATTACAACTTTGCAAGATGATGCTCCAATTTTGACCGAGTATACATTGAAAAAAGAGTCTTTGATAGAAACTTTGATAGCTTATCAACCGAAATTCTGAGTTCTTCTTACTCAATTACACACTTCTCCGCATTCTTCACATGTAATTTCATGAAACACTTTAATGACTCATCAGAATGATCCGTTTTTTAAATATCAGACTGAGTTGGAGGTTGATTGAGTATGAATCAAGGAATTCATGAAGTGAGTAGATCGCTTTGATTTTTTGCACATGCTTAAACAACTTAAACAGCTTGAAACAACAGTGAGAGAAATGATGGTTGGTATAACTACAGAGAAGGCTGATTTTTTTCTTACGTATAATTTTATAGAAAAATACCGTATATGAACTGAAGAAGAAAAAGAAATTATACTGATGTGATTAAAACAATATCTTTCTTTGGATATTATCTGATTGAGAATGTTGGTTGAAGGGATTGAGCAACTTATTCTCTTTCTGCAATATGTGCATATTATTATGCATGACCCTTTGCATCTTTTGATTCAAGATTCAGTTATTAAAGACCCTAATTATTCATCTTCACTTGGTTATATTAACGAGGTCAAATGAGATATGTTTCATAAATTACGTTATGTAACCCCTGAACTTATGAAGGATGAATTAATGACGATTTGATTTCATACAAAATTTACGGATTTGGATTTTATTGAACATTGTTTTGTTCAGCTTGCAGATGCATATGAAAAATGATGAAATCAGGTGGTAGTTTCGTTTGATGAGGTTCAGAAAAAAGTGAATGAGTATAAATTAAAAGCTACATATGAGGAGAGTAAGAATTACTCAACTATAGCTATTGAGAAAGCGAGAGTAGTAACTTCTGAGATACTGGAAGTAATTGAAGAGACTATAGATCAGTGATATGAAGAGGTTATGTTGGAATTGTTGCGTCGCTTCCCTCTTTCAGAAAAGAAAATGATTAGTTTGATAAATATGTTTCATGATCAACATGAGGAAGCTCGTTTGGATCATGCTTTTTTTATTGAATTGTGCCTGCAACTTGTTGGAAGTTGAGTTGAACTGGATGAAGAAACATGACCAATGTTGCAAAAGATACGTCCATGAGGTAGCTTATTTTGGTGATTAGTGTTTGCTGATACTGAAGAGTGAAAATGAGCTATGATAAAAATGAATAAACTCATTTTATGAATCGATGCGTCTCCAATACCATCTAAACCTATTAAAGAGGCTATATGAAAACAAATAGAGCAATTTTATCAAAGTAAATAGATTGGATTTTTCTAAAAAAGGGTGGCATTTTGTCACCTTTTTTGTTTTGCTGCGTTATAGAGAGTGAAGGAGTTGTAAAACTTGAGAAGAAAGGTACCACTATTTCAATACTGCAATTCGGATTTTATTTTTGCATTGATGATTATGAAATTTTTACGAATTAGACTGACAGCGCTTTTGACTGTTTTGATGTTGCTTGTAGGAGCGTTTTTATGAACGGGAGTTCAGGCTTTTGAAGGAGAAAGTGAAGAAGTGAATGAGTGAATGAGTGAATGGGAAGATGAAGAAAGTGAAGGAGAAGAGTTCGAAGAAGACAGTGAATGAGACGAAGAGGATCAAGAAAGTGAAGAAGAGAATGAGTGAATAAGTGAATGAGAGGAGGAAAATTGGGATAATGAAGATGAAGAATTTGAAGAACAAGAACATGAAGAGGATTTGGAGTTTGAAAATTCGAATGTTCGAGAGAATGAAGAGAGTGAATGAGATGAAGAAGAGGATGAGAATATAGTAGAAGAGTTCGAAGGTTCGAAAGTTCGAGAGAATGAAGAAAGTGAATGAGAGGAAAATGAGAATGAATGAGACAGGGAAGAGAATGATTGGGATGAAGAAAGTGAATGAGTGGATGAATGGAATGAGAACGAAGAAGATGGGTTTGAGTTTGATGAGGATGAGGGTGAGTTTTTGGAGAATTTTGATGAGTTAGATGATGAGGATTATGAGTGGGTTGATCCTGTTTTTGGCGATGATGAAGAGGTTGCTGAGTTGCTTGAAGAGGAGATGGACAGGCATGGTGAAGCTATGGATGATATTTATGATGAGATTTGAGAGACTGATGATGAAGAGGAATTTGAAGATCTAAGAGGGGAGTTGATTGATGAGGTTGAGGAATATTATGATGCACTAGCTGATATTGCAGGTGATGATACTGCTCATTTGTTAGATGAACCAAGGGATGATTTTACTTGATATCTTTCAGAGCTTGAGTTGTCTGATTTCGAAGATGAGCCTGATTATGATGAAGTATATGAGTGAGTGAGTCCATTTCAGTGAATGCATGATGATGATGTAGCTGATCTTATTGATGAGGAAATTGATAGGCATCTGTTTGTGAGTTGATCGCTATATGATGATATGTGGGAAGTAGATGATGAAGACGAGTTTGAAGAACTTAAATCTGATCTTATTGAGGAGGTTCAAGAGTATTACAGTAATTTGCGTGAGTATATAGATGAAGATCAAAGATTTCTTCTTGATGAAGAGGAAGATCTGTATGTGTCTGATTTATTTGAATTAGAACTTACTGATTTTGAAGAGGATAATTATGATGCGTGGGATGAAGATGATTATGAAGAAGGGTTGTTTGAAAATCTACATGAAGATGAAGAAGAACTTTTAGATGAAGAATTTGATAGACACTACAAAGTGATTGATGGGTATTATGATGAATACTATACAAGTGATGATGAAGACGTTAGAGCTGAAGTAAAAGTTGCTATGGAAGGTGAAATTAGGCAGCATATGGACGCTTTGAGTCGTATTTTACCTGATGAAAAGAGTGATCAGCTTGAGGATGAACTTCAGTATTATTTAGAAGATTTAGAGTTGCTTGATGAGTATGCTAATTTAGAGGATGATATCTGGGAAGATGCTGTTTTTTGAATTGACCCAGATTGGGATGTTATTGATCCTGTTTTTGAGAAGCATGATGTTATTATTAACGAGCTTTTTGATCAACTTGATGAACAATTGAGTTGAGGTCAAGATGTAACTGAATTGAAGAATGCTTTGAAAACGAAGACTGAAGCGTTGTATGTGGAGTTGCTTCCTTATGTACAAGAAAATTGAGGACGCGAAGCTCTGGAATTAGAAAGACAAGATATGCTAAATTATATAGATGAATACGAAAGATATGATGATTTAGATGGGTATGATTATCCCGAGTTAAGAGAATTAACAGATCAAGAACTTGCTGATTTAGATCGTCTTTGGGAAAAACATGATTCTATTATGGAAGATTATTTTAGAGACTTAGAAGAAGCTGCTGATGATGAGGTGAAACATACACAAATAGTAGGAGAAATGCTTGTTGAGATTGATGATGTGTATGAAAGATTTACTCCGTATATTACTGAAGACACTGTTCAGTTTTTAGAGAGTGAAAAACAAGAATATAAAGACTTTATCGAGCACGAAGCTTCATATATGTGTTGTTGAGACTTAACGTAGATATGCCTTATTTTTTTGTTTTATTTTATGATGTTTTATGAGTAAACACGATATATGGGTGAGTGAATTAAGAGCAGGAAATAAGGCGGTTTTTGCGGAAGTGTATCAAGAGTATTTTGATCAGATTTATGCATTTGTTGCTACGAAGATTGATTGAACGCAAGATAGAGAGGATATAGTTTCACAGGTGTTTGCAAAGGCGTTTGATGGAATATTGAATGCTGTGAAGTGAGAAAATCCTCAGTTGAGAGCTTGGATATATAAAATTGCTTCTACAACGGTTATTGATTTTTATAGAAAGAAAGCTCCTGTTCAGTTGGATTTTGAACAAGAGTCAGATGCTGAATCTCCATTACAGTATAGTGAGAAGCAGGTTGTTGTAGATCAAATTGTTGAGAAGCTGAAAGAGTTGTGAGAAGAGGTGCATGAGATCTTTGTTATGAGATTTTGGCAACAGTTGAGTTATGCAGAGATTTCTGAAGTGAATGGATACACGATTGCGAATAATAAACAAATATACTCAAGAGCTTGCAAGAGTCTTCGTCAACATTTTACCCATTTATCATTAGATTAATTATGAAACATGTTATTACTGATGAAATGAGAGATTTAGGACTTAATCCTCAACATCCAGATTTAGAAAAGAAGTCGGCTACACCATCTGATGAATTTAGAAAAAAGATGGATGCTCAGGTGCAGCAATGGATTCAGGATGATGCTCAAAAGCAATCAAGATGATTGACGTGGTATGTTCGTAAATTTCGTATTGCATGAATAGGGGTTATGTGACTGTTGATTCTGTGAATTGCTACTTTCTTTTTTACTAATCTGTCATGACCTAGTTGAACTCCGTCAACGGAAGTTGCTGAGAGACCAAAATTTGAGAGTAGTTTAGCTCGTCAGATCCAAGAGAAAAAATTGTATGCAGCTAAAGCTCCCGTACTCTTAACATATCAAAGTAAACGTGATTTTCAGAAAAAGAAACATTTACGTCGTCCTTCATTGTTAAAAAATAATTGATAAATTTTCATTAATTTAAAATATAGTATTATCTTACATGTATTTTCTTTGTAGTAATTAGTTCAGAGTATCTTTAATGAAGATTTTTTATAATTAGTAATTAACCACTTTAACGAAAAACTTGCTAACCAGAATTTGGCTAGCAAGATTTTTTTTTCTATATTTCAGCTTATGTAACTGTTTAGGTTAATTTTTAGTTAAAAATAGAAGTTAGAAACTATTGAAAAATAAGTTGAGATAACTATGTTTTGCTACTGTTTGTTTATCAAACAATATATGGCGATCGTAGCTCAGTTGGTAGAGCCCTGGTTTGTGGTACCAGTTGTCGCGGGTTCGAGCCCCGTCGGTCGCCCCATTGGGAAATTATTAGAGTACATATCATAGATACACCAGTTCTGAACTGGGGAAACGAGGGTTCAAAGTCCCTCGTTTTTTGTTAATAAAATTTCACCACCGAACAGGATAAATATGAGCATTTGGCGTAGTTCATAATCGTCTAGATCCCAGATCTTAACTGGATTCTTAAT
>JAHDCT010000018.1 GCA_020629735.1 bacterium
TTTATATATATTTTCTTTATATGGAGATCATCTTATTATTTTAGGTAAAGAAAGTCATTTTTTATTGTAATAATTTTTAAGTCATTCATTAAATGAGTTTTGATCGTATCAAAAGAAGATTACATCTGGCTTTCGTTTTTCTAGACATGTATAGACATTTTTTTTGCTTCATAGTTCAATAATATGGTTTGTAAGATTTAGTTTTTTAATTTCTTCGCACCTTTGAGCTTCTGAGTGATCCGGGTAGAATCCTTTTATTTTGTTAACTGTTTCATCAAGAGCGACTATTGTAATTAATTTGTTTCCATACTTTTGTGCACTTTTAAGGTATTCTTTGTGTCATTCGTGAAAGTAATCAAAAGTACCAAAGGTCATTACTGTAATTTCTGATTCTCTTATTTTTTTTTCATCTTTTTTAATTTGAGTAATTAGTTCTTCTAGATTACTAAATTTGCGGTTCTCTCTTATCTTCTTAATTAGAAATATTTCGATTTTTTTTCAATAAAGATCTAGCTCAATATCGAATAAATTAGCTTCTAGTAATTTTTCTTGTTTTTTATAGGTTCACATACCTTTATAAGTTATTTGATCTACGACTATGTTCATTTGATAGACTCAGTCTTCTATGGATCATGAAAATGGTACATTTGCTGTAGGGTATCACAGCTTGCGTCATAATTTTTTTCAATGTTGTACGATTCATATTACCTTATTTTCCATGGTATGTTACAATTAAACTTCTTTTATCATACAACCAATACTTCGTAAACTTAATGTTTGTATGCAATTTGATCCATACAGTTTGTCTCATACAATTGGATGTCCTATTGAAGCACAGTGAGTTCTAATTTGATGTCTTGCTCATTTTTTTATTGAAATAAGTAATAGAGAGTATTCATTTCATGAATTGTGAAACTTGCTTGATTCTATAATTTTAGTTTGCACGTTTATTTCTTTTCATTTGATCTTACTTTTTCTTTTCGAAGAAAGAAGTTCTTCAGTTAGAGCTATCATTTTTTTACTATTTTTATGATGAGCTATGTTTGTTGTAATTGTTTGTGCTGTACAGTTTCCTTCTACAACGGCTGTATAATATTTAGTGATATTATTTTCGCTTTGTATGTTTTTTCGATTCTCGTATGTTTTTTTGTTTTTTGCAAAGTATAAAAATCAAGCAGTTTCCAAATCTAACCTATTAAGAAGTCAATATTCTTGATCTTCTGTGAAATTATTTTTTTGATGGGCACAAAATTCTTCTCGATGTAAGGTTCATTTTTGGGAGTCTGTTTTTTTTTGAATGATTTCTATATATTTTTTAACTTCATCAGGAATGTTATCAATAATAACTTTTTGATTCTCTTTCATCTTTAAAAGAAAACACTCACTTTTTCACCAAGAAGATGAAAGTCAATGAGGTTTTCGTAGTAAGAATATGTGCTTATTTTCATACAAATACATGTATGATGTATAGTGTTAATCTTGTTTAATTCCAGAAAAGAGATTGTTTTCTTACTTTGATATTCCTAATTGAAGTAAGAGTTTTTTAAGTTCTTCTAATTGTGGATCTTTAGTTTCTTGCTCAGGATCTAATGTTGCTGACCTATAGAGGAGTAATGCTGCTTCTCCTCTAGGGATCGCTACATCAAGTGAATATACATCGTTTTCACTAGTTATACCACGTTCTCTTAGAAATTTATGATATAGAGACCACCGCGGTTCAATTGTTTCATCTTTAAATCAATCTAAGGTTCTTGTAATTACTGTCATTGCTTCAGCTCTTGTAATTTGTTTAAATGGCATGTAATTTCATTGACTTCATTTAAACAATCATAGTCTACAAGATTCATATACATGATCTACTAATGTATAGTCGGCATTCTCTAAATCATTAAATATGCAATCTTCTTGTGATTTCACTTCTTCTTTTTCTAATACTTTTGCAAATTCTCAAAAGAACTTTGCCGCTTGTTCTCTTGTTAAGAACTCTGCTGGGAGAAAGTTTTCAGCCGTGTTATATTTGGTTAGTCATTTGTCGTACATTCGACTTATTGCGTCGTCTAACTCTTGGTCTATACTATATGTTTGCGCTACAACATTACTGTTAGTTGTTGCTAGCAGATATCATCCCAAGAAAATGAGAAGTAGTACTATAAGTTCTTTATATACATGTTTTTTCATGGCAATCTATTTATGAGAAGAGTAAAATTATTGTAAATGACATATATGGACATGTGTTGTATTATCCACATTCAGCAGCTTTATATAATTTTTCTATGCTTTGTAGTCATGTTAGTTTGGTTTCCTCGTCTCAATTTTTGACCCATGTTGGATATCATGTTACTCAATTGTCAGAACAAGTTTGTTGGTTTTCAATACGTGAACAATTTACTTTGTTTACTTTGGCGTAATAATCTCAAAAAACATCTTCTTGAGCTGCACAATACCTACAGTCATTGTTTATGAAGAGTTTCCATCATGCGTTATTTAAACATAAACTTGTTCATGCTTCATCAGCTGAATAGGAAACATGAGGCTCTTCTTTTATAAATTTGATTTGATCAGAGAATGGTATATATGCTTCTTTTTGATTATCGTGAGAAAGTGTACTAAAGTGTCAAAATGCGCCATTTAGATTATAGACAGTATCTCAAATGTATCCTACTCTTTGTCATAACAATCGTGTATTATACCAACCATTGTTATAAATATCTTTATCTTGTTGAAAAAGTTCTTTGTAATCAAAAGATTTAACTTCTTCTATTCAAGAATCTGGGTAGACTGATATAGCTTTGTATCATAAAAAGTTTGTAGTAGACCTTTCGTCGTTCCAACATTCTTCTCGAATAATATTTCCTTCGACATCTCTTTCGCTTTCACATCTTTGTTGATTACTTTCTACTCACATAAGATGAAGTGGGAGTAAGAGTGTTTTGTCGCTTTCATTTCGTACAAACATTCTAGGATTATGAGTGGCTTCTGATGATGATCATCTTTCTCCCCATGTTTTCGTTCGAAGCTGTTTTACTGTCACTCATGGACATGGTTCTGTAATACATTGTATATCTTTATTCGTATAGTCTACTTCATATAGATCTAATTTAATCCCTTCTTGAACTGTTCATCATCGCTCATTTAAATCAGTGTCATATCATAATCAAAGCAGGAGTTGTTTGTTATCTGCTAATGGTTGATATGGATGAAGATAAGTTGAGAATCATGGAATCTTTAATTCTCAAAGAATTCTAGGATTTTTCTTGTCTTCGAGATCAATTGCAAACAATGGGTCAATTCTTTCGAATGTAACTAAGTAGAGTTTATCTCACATATATCTTGAAGATTTGAACTCTTCTCCTGGTTCGATGTCTTCTAAGGATCCAACAAGATCTAAATTTTTATCTAGAATATATAAGTCGGTTGCTAGTTCTGGGTGTCGTGTCTTTGTGAGAATTCTAAAATCACCATCTGCACTTTCGTCCATGCTGTATTGGGTTAATGGGGCTCAGTTTACCAAAGCACTATCTTGGTACCAAATTCAGAGATTTTTTAGGTTAAATTTATGAATAAGAGTGTTTTGACCGTTTGCGAAAAATGGTGTAATACATCTTGCGTTTGGTGGACATACAAATGAATTCCCGTTTGGTAGATAAATTCCACTTGTGAGATAAATGTTTTCTTTAGACATGTGGATTGTTTGCGTATTTCAGAATGCAACATTTGTTTCTGGTAGATCACTTGTATTAGATATATCAATTACGTTTACAGTTGTAAACTGTGGCTGTAATCAAAGATTGTCAATACTTTCCTTTGATGGTAGAGTATAGTATATATCTTCGCAAGATGGTTTATTTATAGAAACTCTAAATGGATAGGTTTCGCCATCGATTTCTAAATTTGCTTCACTGCTTGAAACTGAAATATCAATATTTCTTGGTCTAATTTCATCTGCATCTAATTCTATATCATTTACATCTTCAAAAGTTTGTGCTGGCCAGTATCGATTAAATCATAATTGATTTACGAGATAGAGTTTGTCTCAAATCATTCTAGAATCGTGATAATATCCGTCAAATTCAGTGAACCTTTCTAATTTTGGTTGAGAAGGAGTAGACACGTTATAGACAATAACGTCTACCTGGCTTCCATTGTTCAAAAAACCTTGTTGTGCATATTGATTCCACCTGTTTGCTAGTATAATTAATTTGTCATTTTGGATATATAGTTGTATTCCATTAAAATTATTTGGCAAAATAATATCAGATACATTGATTGTCTTTTGAAGATCAATTTGATTTGTTCAGCTTCATGCCGGTGTTGAGAGAATATGTATTTTTCCTTCTTTTTGATTGTAGTAATAGAGATTTTTACCATTTGATTTTATAATATCAGCTTCGTCAACTCCAGTAACTTGAATGTTTGTTGATGAATACTCTAGATCTGTTCATCAGCCTGTTGCTGCTGCTTCTGATTTAGCCAGATTTGCTTGTGGTAACGCAATTCATGATACGTCAGCTGATGAATCTTCAAGTGCTACATCATCAAAAAATAGTTCTGGATAGTACCCTCTTCTTCACCAAGAATCTTTGAAGTTATCTTTAATATAGTCTTCAAGTACATTTGTCATATCTTCACAGCTTTGAAATGAGTTAAATTCTAACTCATTCATTTCTATGCTATTTTTTTCTACTTCTTCTATTAGCTCAACATTTTGTGTTGTTGCCATTGTGAATCAGAGACTTCATAGAATTCAAAAAAATACAACTCATAAGTATTTTACTTTCATGTGTGTAAATAAAGTAAATAAAGTAGTTTCTACAATTCATACGATATATATCACTTACTGTGACAGTTGACTTTTTTTCTTAGCAATTTCTTATTAACTATCTTTTGTATTATAGTAAGTTTTTTATGCTCTTATTTTAGTTCTTTATTTTGCTCGTGAATTTTTTTTCTTCTTTTCTGATAAACTTCTTATCACCTATTGTTTGCTATGATTGTGGGACAGAAGATGACTATTTGTGTAAAACTTGTAAAAAGCAGTTATATGTTCATCCAGAGATGTGTTTTGTATGCTGAAATTACTTTCCTCACTTCTGAGTTTGTTATGAATGTGATTTTGATGCTTCACTTTGATGAGTTCTTATAGGATTTGCATATGAGTGAATTCTGAAGAAAATGATATGAGACTTTAAATATTCTGGTGTATACGACCTTAGTTCTTTTTTTTCACGTATATTAGCTTTATTACTTCTTACTCATCCTGTTTTATCTAAAAACTTTGATAGAATTCTTCTTACATATGTTCCAAGTCATCCTTTAAAAGAGGTTTTTTTAAGGTGATATAATCAATCTAAGCTTCTTGCTGTTTGACTTTGATCTCTTTTACATCTACCAGTTTTAGATTTAGCTTCTATGAACACTTTTACTTTTTGATCGATCCATTTAAATAGACGTCACAGAATTACGTGATCTCGTTCTAAATTTTCGCTTAATAAGAATTTTAATTGATGTATTCCAGAAAATTCACTGTTACTTATTGTGGATGATGTTCTTACCACTTGATCTACCCTTAATTCACTTTCTTGAGTGATTCTTGATGAATATTCTTCTCTTGAAATTCGATGACTTGTTCTTGCAAGAAGGTGTAGATAGTTGTTTTTTACTTTAGGTCGGCACAATTCTTTATTTTTTTCTTGTATTTTGCTTCTATATATCTATAAGTCTTTTCACTGAATCAATTCAGTAACCTTTTGCGAGTATGATGTAATTGGTGTAGCATGGCAGAATTCAGCTCTGTCTGTACGGGTTCAAGTCCCGTTACTCGCTAATTGCCCTTTCATATCACTAGATTCATATGTCCTTCTTTTATTGACTACTACTTTGCATCCTTTGAGGTGCTATTATGTATTATAGTAGATCTTTAGAGGAGAATTTTTGAAGAAGTGCATGGGCAGAAAAACACCTTGGTACTACAGCAACAATGTATGTACTAATATGATTTGGAATGATAGTAGTTTGAGTGCTTATGCGATTTGGGCTTAGTTCAGATCTTTCAGAGGCGACTAACACTTGATTTTGAAAGTAACAACATGGGCGGATGGCAGAGCGGTCAAATGCAGCGGGCTGTAAACCCGCCGTCGAAAGGCTACGCAGGTTCGAATCCTGCTCCTCCCAAGTTCTTATTACTGATTATGTATTTATGGGTCCTTAGCTCAGTTGGCTAGAGCGCCTGCCTTGCACGCAGGAGGTCAAGGGTTCGACTCCCTTAGGATCCAATTTTTTTTTGCCTATCTAGCACCCATAGCTCAACTGGATAGAGCAACAGCCTTCTAAGCTGTAGGTTGATGGTTCGAGTCCATCTGGGTGTAAATTGTGTCATTACGTTGTTATTATATAAATCTAGCTTTTGCTAGATTTTTTTTGTTATTTGATGTTTTTATAATGCTGAGTGTGAGTAATTTTCCATATCCCACATTTATAAATACAGTCAACCTTAATTTTCATTGTCTAATTTTCATCAAATTTTCCAACAAAACAAAATAAGTCAATCACAATTCTTACTATCAATTTAATGTAAAAAGAAAGCCGGTCTATTCAGACCGGCTACGTACATCTTCGATATAAGTTACTTGTTATATGTTTTTTTAAATTCTGGGAAAGTAATCATTCGTTGACTTGCACTATCCCATAGTTTATTCGAAAAGCATTTCCAGCTTTCTCGAATAGAAAGTTTTGTTACGTGCTTCTGTAAAATTGGATTTGCATCAGCACATGCTTGTAGATTGTAGTTAGGAATTCGGGTGGAAAGGTGGTGTAGGTGATGTAAATTAATATTACCTACTAACCATTGGAGCCAAAGTGGAATAACGTAATATGTACTACCTTTTATAGCAGCTAATACTCTGTTATATTCTTTCTTAGGAACTTTGTAGCTATGCTCATGTTGATGTTGAACATAAAAGAACCAAAAGGCTATAACCATGAATATGTACATAATTGGTACATGTACAAATACATATGCC
Organism: bacterium; assembly: GCA_020629735.1. Taxonomy (GTDB): domain Bacteria; phylum Patescibacteriota; class Gracilibacteria; order Absconditabacterales; family Absconditicoccaceae; genus JAHDCT01. Next base: position 7,020 of record JAHDCT010000018.1, read on the forward strand.
TTCCAACCAAATATATAGATGATAATAAGATGAGTTATTAAGATCCATATATTATTTATAAGCTGTTTAGTATAGTCCATTTTCCATCCTTCAAGTTTTACTACAGGAAGTCTAAGAAGATAGAAGGCGTACACCAATGGGTATATAAATAATATGACGCTTGGAGCACGTAAGTATTTGTACACGATTTGTTTTGTTTTGCTTAAAGCTAAAAATTCAACAACGGTGTAAAAATCAATATCTCCATAGTCCCTTAATTCTAATACCCCAGTATTGTTGTGGTGGATTTCATGCGTTCTTGCCCAGTATTCAAAAGGAATTCCGGTGTAGAGACTACATATAAACCCAATTCTTTTCATCCACTTACGTGACTTTAGAAAAGAAACATGACCACAGTCATGTTGGATAATAAATATCCTGACCATAAGAAAGCCACAGAGTGATTCTAAAATTAAAACTTCATACCATGGTAACCAGTTGATGTTAATAACAAGAAATACCCAAATAAGATTAAATGGAATGAATGTATTTAGTAATTGCTCAGTTGCTTTCTTCGTGTTTGGAGTGATGAATGGTTTTATCATCTTTCCCCAATCTGCACAATCGGTCAAAATTGTGCTTTGATTTGTGTTTAATTTTACTGTCATTTTTTTTATTATTAAATCCTTATATCGAAGCTTTTATGGGATAGTTTTTTTACGTGAAATGTAAAGATTAAGATGAATTATGTGTACTAAGTAACTTTTAGACTGGTGTTCTCTTGATTTCTTGTGTCTTATTTATAGATTTCTTGTACAGAATTTTTTGCCCTCATCGTCTAGTTGGTCCAGGATACTGCCCTCTCACGGCAGAGATCGCGGGTTCGAATCCCGCTGGGGGTGATTCAATACGTTTACATGAATAGGTAGGAAAAAATGTTTAGAGAAGATAAGATGTTCCTCCTTTAGTTCTCAAAAATTACTTAAAGGTTTTAGTCTTATTAAGATGATATGAGAACTTAAATCCCGCTGGGGGTGTTTCTTCTTGATTATATGTATAGGTAAGTTGATAATTGATAAAGAAGATAAGATGTTCCTCCTTTAGTTCTCAAAAGTTGTTTAGGACTTTGAAGTTGCTTAGGTGATGTGAGAACTTAAATCCCGCTGGGGGTGTTTCATTTGAAGTTCGAGAGTGAAAAAGTGGATTAGTTAATGAGTGCAAAAGAAAAGAGAGGTGTGTGTGCGTTTAGTTTATAATGTTTGATTATGATATTAGAGTATATTTATAGGTTGGAGTATAATATAGTTGAATAAAACTGAGTTGTTGTTTGTTTTTTAATAAATGACTTTTGCTTGGTTTTTTTGTTTGTTGAAAATGCGTGGTGGCATTTTTTTTTGTTTTGTAATTTTTTGATATGAATTTTAAGTTATCGTTGTTATTGTGATTGTTTTGTAGTTTGCTCGTGTGAATGAATTTGTTATGAACAAAGATTACCACTTTGTTCTGAGTTAGTGTTTCTGTGGGTATTTTTATGGTGCCTCTGAGTTTTTTGATTACGGATATTGTAGAGGAGGTGTATGGAAAAAAGATTAGTCAACAATTTATTGTTATTTGATTGATTTCTTTGTGAATTATTTTAGCATTTTCTCTTTTCTTTGTTTGGTTAGAACCTAATGAGAGATATGCTTTTAATAATGAGTATGCTACTATTTTTGGTCAATCTTTAAGGATTTTGCTAGCTAGTATTGTTGCGTTTCTTTTGGCTCAGTGAAATGATATTTGGTTCTTTAATTTTTTGAAAAAGAAGACTTGATGAAAACATCTTTGGTTGAGAAATAATGTTTCAACTATGGTTTCTCAAGCTATTGATACATTATTGTTTATGACGATTGCTTTTTATCAGGTAACACCAAAGTTTACCTTCTTATTTATTTTGCAGTTGGCTATACCATATTACCTTTTTAAGATTGCTTTCGCAGCTTTGGATACGCCTTTGGTTTATTTAGGTGTGTCATGGTTGAGAGATGAAAAATAATGTAAGAAATGAATATATTGATCGCTTAAAGAGTTTGAGTTTTCTTAAGACTGGTCTTTGAAAAGTAAAAAGAATACTTTGTAAACTATGAAATCCTCAGAATGAACTTCGTGTAATTCATATTTGATGAACTAATGGTAAATGAAGTGTTGTAAGTATGATTTCACAGGTGTTACATAAGCAATGTTGATATGCTGTTGGGGTGTTTACATCACCCCATTTGGTGTATCTCCATGAAAGAGTAAAAATTAACGATGTTTTTATTTGTGATGAAGAATTAGATTTCTTTTTATGAAAAGTTTTTGCTGCTCAAGAGTCTCTTAGAGTAGAAGCTTCTTATTATGAAGCTGTTTTTATTGCGGCTGTCCTTTTTTTTGTGGATAGGTGAGTAGATTATGCAGTTATTGAAGTCTGACTAGGTTGAAAACTGGATGCCACTAATGTTTTTAAACAACCTTTGTGTACGGTGATTACACATATTTGATTTGATCATACTCACATTCTTTGAACTCGTTTTTCACAAATTCTTTGGGCGAAAATATGAATTTTGAAATCTTGAACACCTTGCTTTACTCGTCAGAACTCACCTTTGATGAGATATGGTGCGTCTGTTAAAAAGTCGCCTTTAGTTGTTTGCAATAAAGTTTGTGAGACTAATTTACTCTGAACTCATCAACAAGAGAATGCTTGAATTGCTTATGAGGTGCTTAGATCTTTAGGTGTTTCCAGGTCTAATGTTCAACAGTGACTTCAAAATATTGTTCATAGGTGAAGGTGCCAATGGATAAGAAACAATGTGCTTTTAGATTGAGCTCATAATCAAGATTGAGTTGTAGCTTTATCAAAATATGTTGATAATGTTACTGTGAATTTTGCTCATTTGGTGTGTGTGTTTTGAACAGTTAAAAAGAAGGAGGCATATATTAAGTATATTCAACCTCATCTCATTTATGGAGATAGAAACTACCTTTTTCAGGTTGATTCAGAAAGGGCTGAAAGAATTGAAAACTTACCAGTTCCTTTTGATATGAAGTTGCTTGATTCATTTGATGACCTCTTATTGGAGGCTAAAACTTATCTTGATACCTTATACGTGTTTTATTGATCGTTGTATTTTATCTGAGACATTCTTAGGAAATTTGAATAGATTTTTTTTGAAAAAATTTTATATTATTTTCTATAGAATCTGTACTTTTTATGTAAATTTGATTTTAGATCTTTGTTAAAGGATGTGATTTCTTGTTGAGGATATACTTCTTATTTGTTTTCTTCTGGTTATTCTTATTTGATTTTTTTGGTATACGTGGAGTATTTTTAAATGATATGCTATTCCAAATCTTGCTACTATTGATGAGATTATTGATGTACTTGTTTGAGATATATCCTTTACTCCTGATTCAGTTTTTGTTGATTTATGATCATGAAATGGTGTTGTGCTTACTAAATTAGCTGCTTTATTTCCGCAGGTTAGTTTTATCTGATATGAAACGAATATTATTGCTGTGTGGAGATCGAGAAGTAGAATTAAGAAGCTGTGATTAGAGAATGTTGTGATTCATCACCAGAATTTTTTCTCTTGAGATATAAGTCATGCCACACATGTTTATACATATACAATGCCTTTTCTTATGTCGAAAATATGAACTTTTGTAAAAACATCGTGTAAAACTCATACGGTTTTGTATGTTAATGCATTTCCTATTAATTGATGGGAACCTCAGAGAACCTTTGAGTTGTGAGTTGTAAAGAGGTTTAGAAGGAATGTATATAGGTATATTATTTAATTTGTTATTACTTTATGTGGTGGGTGTATATCGTTAAGTGTCAGGATCAGTCTTTGTATACTTGAATTACTATAGATGTTAAAAGAAGGATTTCTGAGCATAACGGTCTATTAAAAGGAGGTAAGTGAGCTAAATATACCCGTATGAAAGGGCCGGTTGAGTTGATGTGGCAACTTCAGGTGGCAAATAGATCTGAGGCAAGTAAGAAAGAGTATGAAATTAAGAAAATGACGAGACTACAAAAATTAGCTTTGATTGCAGCCTAAATTTTTCATATTTGTTTCTTTGGAAATTAGTTTAGATCGATTATGTTGTATATGCTTTATTTTTTTCCTCCAAATGAAGCCAGATTGATGACTTGTGCTTATAGATTGATTTTGTGTTTTATGTAATTGATTTGCGGAATTTGTGGTTCGTTATGATAAAGATGAGAAGTTTGTTTTTTGAGCTTTAGATGACCAATGAGTAATTGCTTATCTTTGATGAAAATGAATTTCGTATGAGATCGATGAATCGGTAAGAGTATATACGTGAACTGAGTTTATGGATAAATCTACTGCAGTTATTTATATTCTTTCTCGTTTGAATGTATGGTTTTTGCCACTAAGACTATTTCTTCTGATACCAGCTTTTATTAGAGATTTTATCTATGATAAGATTGCAGCAAGAAGGTATTCTTGGTTTTGAAAATCTTCGACGTGTAATTTAGCTTCTAGAGCAAAAATTCAGAAAAGGTTGTTTTCTGTTCCTTGATAATTTTATCCACTTACTTTACGAATAATGGCAGTACACAAAGCACAACTTCATGAAGATGTTGCTCATCTTAATCCAGATATTAGAATTTGAATCGTTGTTTCTGAATTCAACCGAGACTTAGTAGGTCAACAACGTGATATGACGCTTAGTTTTTTGAAAGAAAAGTGATTCAACGATGTAGACGTGTTTTATGTGCCATGAGCATTTGAGATACCTGCAATAGTTTCACAAGTTGTGCAGTCTTGATTATATAGTGTTGTTATTACTTTGTGATGTGTTATTCAATGAGAGACTCCACATTTTGATTATATTTGTGATTCATTAAGTGTGTGATTGATGAATATTTCAACACAGATCGATATCCCACTTGTTTTTTGAGTTTTAACATGTGATACATATGAACAAGCTGCAGCAAGAGTGAATGAAAATTATGCTATTTACGCTTTAAACTATCTTGTTCAACGGGGTAAAGCGACTCAACATATAGATAAGAGAATAGCTTCTTTTCAAGATCAAGCAATGAATATGATGTGAGATATGGTTTCGGAGGTATAGTTTCTTTAATATGCTTTCAATTTTTCCTTTTTTATATAGCCAAAGAACGGCTTGAGTAACTCAGAAAAATTTTTCTGACAACTCTTATAGCACTTTAGTTGATGAAGTTCACGAAGTATCTCATTTTATGAGAGAAAATTCGATTTTTTGACATACTTTAGGTGATATTTCGGATATTTTTTGTTTTGACGGAGCTCCTTTTTGTATATATGCAAAATGAGATTTTTCGTTACTTAAAAGGAGAAAGATATGAATTGTTTGACCTAGATTGTGTAGTGACTATCAACGTAGAACTACGAGCAAAATAGTCGAATGACTTTCGTGAACGGATTGGGTTACTATTTCTTGATGAGCTCGTTGAATAGATGTTTGCTGTCATACTGTGTCTATTTCTTCAAAGGTTCCTACAATATTGGTTTTGTGAATGTGATTCTGAACTGCCTTGTCTTCGTGACTGCGTACTCTTATTTGACAGGTTGTAGCTCATTGATGATTAGTTTTGTCTCAGTTCAAATTATTTCAATGACCTGCAAAATGGACGTTTCCATTAAGAAATAAAGTTATTGCTTGATTGAGTGATTCTCTTTTTATTCCTTGAGCTGGAAAGAT
>JAHDCT010000019.1 GCA_020629735.1 bacterium
ATCAAACAAGAAAAAGAAAAGTGACAAAATAAATTTCTGGCGATTGATAATAATCAAAAGGGGAAAGAAGAATTCATGAATCAAAATTTTGTCGTGGCCAAAGTTTAGGTAAAGTTCATATCATAAGTCAGATAAGAACTGCTATAGTTTTATGGGGATAAGTTTTTAATGACCAACTAACTACACGTACAAAAGTAGAAAGTCCAACAAGAATTCAAAGAAGAAAGAAAGATATTAGAAAAATGTCTTTGTTATGAAGAGCTCACAATATCGTTCAGTATGTTCCAAAAAGAAGAAGAATATAGCTTCCAGAGATACCTGGAAGTATCATTGCTGAAATGGCTACCGCTCAACTAAGAAAAACAAGAAAAGCAGAAGGATTTCATCAGTAACTTGGAAGGAGAAAGATGATAATTCAAATGAGTATTCAAACAACTAAACTTAGTATATCTCATGTACGTCGCTGTGTTTTTTGCTGAACAAGAAGAGCGAGAGAACTAATAATAAATCAGAGAAAAAGACCGTAGAGCAGATGAGGTGAATTTTCTAGTAATGAATGAATAAGTGAAGAAAAAGTTAGAATACTTAATACAATTCATCAAAAGAGCGTAAAAAGAAATGAAAGATTATGTTCAGTTCGAATTTTTTTTAAACGAAATCATAAAGCATCTTTTAGGGTATTATAGGTTAATAAAGATTTTATTGATCAAAGAAATTTATCGTAAATTCAAGTAATGAAAGCGATAGTTCATCAACTAACTCAAGGAACTAAATCACAAGCTCACATAACCAATCAAATAAGGAAATTTTTTATGTTCATGGGAGAAAAAAAGGTAAATGTCTATTGCTATTTCTGCAAGATTTGATACATTCTGGCTTTTGTTGTTAAAGAATCAATGAGAAATTCTAGATTTACCACATATCGTCCACATTATTGATTAGAAAAGACGTATTCAGCATTATATAATATTAATTGATCTCTTTCAGGTTTAGAAAGAGCAGTTTACACCTGTATTGAATATCTTTTTGCTAATTCTTATACACCAAATTTGTTGATTGACTCTTTTGTGAAAGAATTAGAAGTGAGTTTAGAAAAAATTAATAACAAAAATGATTTACAAGCAATTTTGCAACAGCTATCAGATTATATATATAAATACACATACAAATCGTCATCATCTTCAGTTGAGTACTTCTTATGAAGACTGCATACAATTTGTGATTATTTAGAAAAGAAAATTCAGAAATAAGAAAAAAAGTGATTATCAAAGAGCATGAGGGAGTACCTTCATGTTTTTTTCTAAGAAAAATTTCTCATAGTAAGGAGGCATAAAATCAGAAGGAAAGAGATGTACACAATTGTGTTTTTTAAATGAAGCGACCAATAAAAGTGAAAGGATATACTTACCAACAACAAAAGGTAGAGAAAAAAATCATTTAACTAAACCAAGCACCTGAAAAGAAGCTTTTACATAATCAACTATTCAATCAATAGACAATTGCTTTTCATTGTAAACTAATGATGGAAAGGGGTGAACTAATCAAAAATCATGATGCATAACAAAGAATTTTGATGAGCTCTTAGGAAGAAAAAAGAAAGGAAGCCATCAAAACCATCTTATATAGCTATGAATTCGAATAATATCTGGTTTCTTTTTGAGCTGTTTTTGTAATCAAAGAAGTGCAGAAACATTAAAAGAAGAAAATACTGAGAGCAGTCATCTCGGTAGTTCTCAGGAATATCAATAAAAAGTTGTTGAGTATCATTTATTCTCAAGTAATGAACGAGTGTTCTCGACATACTGTTCAATTCATCAGATATTTTTTGCATAATCTGAAAGGAACAGAATCTTCGAAGGGATTCATAAGATATCTTGAGAACGAGTAATTCGTTGCTCAGTAGTGTAGAGCAAAGTTGTTTCTTTACAGAGGTTTGATAGTGTTTTTTTGTGTTGTCATATATTTTTTAGTGTGTGTGGTATTTGATTGAATAAAGGAATAGATTCTTGTAATGGAAGAATACATCATCCAAATTGAGAAACTCATCATTTCTTAAAAGCAAAACAAGGCTTTCAAAGACTAATAAAATCTAGAGCACTTAATCAGAATGTCTCTAAAAATCTACTAGGAAGCAATCAGTAATCACATGTTGATACTATACGCTTAAGTTTATTTTTTGAGACACGACCATAATAGGTAACAAAGTCTCGACCACCAATTTTTTTAAGAAGGTCTCATTTAAGTGGTCAATCTCATAAGATATGAATATGAAAAGGAGGTTTGTCTTGAGAAGATATCTCTTCACATAAATCCAAAACGAGATCAAATCACTTTTCGTGAGCTAATCTTGATGTGTAAGCTAAAGAAATTACTTGTCAATGTGAATCTGGCATAAAGAACTAGTTTAATCAAATAACAAATTCTCATTTTACAACTAGTCATTGTGTGTCAATTTTATCAAGAAGATCTTGAGCTGATCATTGAATATATCACTCATAAAGTTTCGTTAGTTCTTTTCAAATAAAGACAGTTTTATTGCAATCCAACGTAACTAGCTCTTTAAGTAATTTTTCAAGCCTATGAACAGACTCGTACATATAGACAGGTAGAGCAGATTGTAAAGCTTGTTGTAAAAATGTTTGTCTTCACTTTTTTCTAGGAACAAATCAAAGAAAACTAAATTTTGATGTATCCCATGGGCTTGCAACAACACAAGGGATAAGAGCGTTCGCTCAAGGAAGAAAAGTAAAATCTACTCAGTGTTCTCGACATTGTCTAACAAGTTCTTTTCATGGATCACTAAGTCATGGAGTTCATGCTTCACTAAGGACTCAGCAATGATTATCTTTCATAAGTCTTACATATTCTAGTATTTTTTGTTCACTTGTGAATGAAGTTATGCTGTATAGTTTTTTGGTTCTATACTCAATGTCATACATTCTAAATAGCTTAATAGTAGTTCTGGTATCTTCGCAAAAGAAAATAGAAACTTCTTTTAAAAGTCTTAAAGCTCTTAAAGTAATATCTTCCTTATTTCAAATAGGCGTGGGAATAAAGCTGAGCATGAGCAGAGTAAAAAAATAGAGAGACTAGTTGGTATATACACATATAAGAAAAAAAAAAAATCCCAATAAGGATTTTCTTTTTACAAGGACTGATGTAATCCGCTCGGTTATCGGAGTGTATAAGATAGGCATCAATGGGATTCGAACCCATGAACCGAGGTTTTGCAGACCTGTGCGATAGACCACTCCGCCATGATGCCATAAAAAACATTGTATAGTTTCTTATTCTATTTACAAGAAATTGTTGCCATGTTATAGATCAAAAACTTGCTATATTTAAAGAAGAGTGCATCGCTAGTTTTTTGAAATAGGGGTTAGCTGATAAATAAAAAAAAAATCCTCTAATTATGCAAAAGGTAATGTAAATTTCTGTTTCTATTCTCGTAATTTACTTGGATATACTCACTGGTCGACAAGATGTGAAATAGCATTTGATACAATGTCTTTATCGTGAGGATTTGTGACTCAATACCAACGATCTTTTGATGTAAAGACTTTACAGCTTTTTTTCTTATCTTGAATGAATCTATCAATTCATCGGCTAGTAATAAAAAACTCCATGGTTTCGTGTTGTGAGAACTCTTGAAGAAAAAGATCAAACTGTTGTTCCAAAAACAACATAAAACTAGGATGAAATCAAAAAAGTGACATAGAAGCTGGCGTGTTTTCTTCAAAAGCAACGTTATGATGATCACGAATAACTCATCAAGCATCTCTTGCAATCTTTAAATGATCGCGGAGATATAGGAGCTCATTCTCTTCATTAACCTTACAGATTCATCTATTTACTGTTCATTCTTTAGAGAGAGTATTATGAAGGAGGTAACTAACTAATCAACAAGTGTTCTCATTACACCCATGATCGAGAAACAAGCTAATAGAAGAAAGTCATGAAAATCAGTAGAAATCATCTGCGTTTATAACAGCAAAAGGTCAGTCTATCTCAGGTTTTGCACATAAAATAGCGTGACCAGTTCACCATGGTTTAATACGTTCAATTAACTTATGTCATATTATTGATGGATTCACTTCTTGAAAAACATACGCAACATCAATGTGTTTCGAGAGATTCTTTCAAATCTTTTCTTTAAAATCTTTATAAAAAGAATCACGAATAACAAAAACCACTTTTTTAAAACCAGCCTTAATAGCATCATAAAGACTATATTCAAGTAGGGTTTCATTATTTGGTCAGAAATTGTCTAATTGTTTAAGTCATCAATAACGAGATCACATTCATGCAGCCAGAATAACAAGAGTTTTAGTCATGCTAAATTAGTTTTTGTAAATAGTCTGTTTGTATAGACTCTATAAGATATGTAAAGATTAAATATGAGAGATAAAAACAGAGAAGGCCTTCTTCCAGGAAGAAAATTTTTGAGAAACATAGTTATTTAAACGATTTTCTTCAAGTGGCAGACGTCAGCTAATATAAAGGTAATTAGAAATATGTGATGTAAATGGCGATTTTATGTTGTTTGGCATTTGTTCTTTCGAAAGCATATTTTTCCAGGCTTGAAAGTTTTTTTCTAATTGGAGAGGTTCTCTTAAAATTCACAGTTCATACAGCTCTCAAAAGGTTTCATAAATAAAAAATTTATGAAAAGAAGTGTCTTCAGAAAGACGATCTACTTCTGAAGTGAGAGATACTCATCTATTAGTCTTGCAGATAATTGGATGTTCTGCGTAAGAAATACATGATTCTATTCAGTTCAGCGAAAGAGAAAAAAGATGAAAAAATCATCAAAGATCTTCGTTGTTTCTATTAATTTTTTGCGCATATTCTCACTCTCATGTAAGTCAATAACAGTAGATAGAAAGGTTCTTTTGTGTTTGATTGTGCTTAAGATATATACAAGAATTGTTATTTCTCAGTCAATAAGATCAGATAGATGAATAGGGTTTTTCTGTAGTCAAATATCAAGAAAGCTGAACAATTTTTTTATGATACGTATGTAATGAATAGTTGCTCAAATCAATATCTCTATTTCAGGTGTTTATAAGATGTATTTCTTCGTTGCTACCATCCTTTCAATGAGGATTTGGAAGGAATAATATCCTCTAGGTATGGCTCTGAATCACTTTCTACAATATTTCATGTGCACCGCGTATCAAGTATAATCTCAGAAGTAGTTGCTATATGTATACAAAACTCCCCTCATGAGATGTGAGGAAAAGGAAAAGAGGAGGTTTCTCAAGGAGGGATATCTATAGTTATGGGTTCTTTTTGTTTTTGATGAATAAGGTAAAGGGTGTTTTTATGGTAGGTGCTCGTTCACTTGTTTTGTAAAAAAACGGTTCATCAATGAGGGAAGGAGCGATAACTTATCAAAGAAAGTGAAGTAGTAGTATTCTCTTTGCTAGAGTGAGTGTTAGGAGTAGATTTATTGCTTGGCAGGTAAAGCTGTATATTGGACTGACAGATAAGATTATTTCATAAGTGTTTTTGTAAGAGAATATCTTCAACTCAAGAATTGTGTAAAGAAAGTCTAATTGAACATCAGCTATATATATGAGAGTTGTGTTTTCGTATACATTTTGCATCTCATAGTGAAGAGCTCGTTGTAAGTTGATAAGTTTTATAGTCTCTAGTATCAATATTTGTGTCACAAGTCTCTATACTATTTAAAGCTACTTCATCTCAAGTTGCCTCTTTTGAATTTTCATTTATAGATGTAGTAGTATCTTCATTATACGTAAATAAACGGAATCAGGAGCTTTTTATTAAGTTTTCATAATCTTTTAAAACCCCAGCTCATAAGCTCGTATACATTATTTTGTCCATAACTTGTCCACCTTGTCTATGAAGAATAAGTTTTTTGCTTCCTATTAAGGATAGTCACTCTTTATAATAATGGTATCAATCTCATAAAAAAGTTTTTCAGAGAGTAAGTGTATCTCAAGCATTTTGATCTACCCGAAAATTAATTTCTTTAATACCAGGTCAGGCTCAAGTTATATGAAGATATCAGGTGTAGTTGCTTATAAATTCTAGTGTGATAAAGTCATTTTTTTTGTCTTCACTAATGAATACTTCTGTAATAAGTATTTGAGGTGGTATTGAACGAGTATTCTCTCTTTTATTTTGAGAATAGAATAATGTTTTTCAGTTTTCTTTGGCGTTCTTAACTTGGTCTATACTAGCAAAAAAATGACTTGAAGATGATTCCCAAGATAAAGAGAGGTTTACTTCCTTTGTATCTATCAAGCTGATTCAAGAATTCCGATAAGCCTTAAGTGATGTTCAAAATTCTTTATCTCATATGATGAATTGATCTCATGGAGAAATATCGTCTAAAGAAATAGTGAAGAGACTAGACTTAAGACCGGTAAGAGAAACATCTCATGAAAAAGTACTTTCTCAAATATTTTCGACAATTATCCACTCGTTGGTTCCAATAAATGATACCTCCATAATCTCAAGTTGTGCAAAAGAAGAAAGGGGGAGAAAGAAAAAGAATCCTAGAAAAAACAGTCTAAAGAACATATCCATATAGTAGAGTAAAATAGGATTAGTATAGACAACAAGAAAAAGTACATACTGGTAAATAGTGTTTTCATTATTTTTTCCGTTTCTTTAAAAGAAAAAAATTATATAGTAAAAAACGCTGCTTTAATAGTGAGAAAATAGATGATTGCATACTTAGTAGGATATTACTGATATAAGAACTTTTGAGATGAACTCTTGCTTTTTTGAGTACTAAAAGAGATAGAAAGCCATAAGAAATATAATGAAATTATTGTTCTCGCTCAGGATGAAGCGTTCTTGCAAGGTTGGTTAGAACAAAACAGTGATCTTTTATATAAGCTAAGAATAACAAGCAAAATAACGTGTGCTTCAAAGATAGGTCCCAAATGAGAAGATATGCTCTATATATGATGATGAGAAGTGCTTAGTGATGAAAGAAGTTTTCCTTACAATTGATGGACCTATATTGTTAAGTATCGAAGGAATTTTATTAGTTGAAATGTGGGTTTCCTTTGATGAGTTGGTACAGAAAAAAAACGAGGGACAAGTCTTCTCTATACATTAACTTTATGAAGAGCAAAGAGGGTGATTACGAGAGATCCCAATTCTTATAGTATTGCCTGTACATATTCGTCTAAAAGCAAGTTAGCAAGAGATTTTGCTTTTGATGTATTAGATGTCTTGGATGTTAAGAACTCACATGAGGATTGAGAATATGTTATTATTAACCTCAATAAACATATTTACTCAAAAGAGGTTCTACTGCAGTGCATAGATTTTTATATGGAAGAAAAAAGTAAATGAAGAAGGGTGTTCTTTCTTCCAGCATCAGTTGGAAGCGATGATGCTGATAGTGAATTATATAGTGAGCTTAAAAATAGCATGCCAGAATTAAAATATATGGATCGGACAAGCAAATCTCTTCTATCCTTTATAGAGTTTATAAAGTGAGCAGAAATGGTCTATGCAACAAGGTTACATATTCTTCTACCAGTATTATATTATTGTGTTCCATATAAAATATTTGTGTACCAAGAAAAAATCACCAGATTAATTGAGTATATAGACAAGGTAAAGGCTAATTAGGTTAAAATACATAGCAGCCAAACCCCTCTTCTTTCAAAAAATGTTAAGGTTTTGGTATATATACATAGGTTTTATACTTGGGGTGTTCTCACTAATATTTTTCCCAGGATGGAAAGGAGTAGCTATTTTTGTGGCTCTAGTTGGGATTTTTCTTATTTTTGGGAATACTAAGAAGAGGTGGTCGTTTGTGCTTTTAAGCTATGTAATATGAATATGTTTATCAATTTTGTGTGTATTTATAGCTTTACGTTTACAAAGTAACAAAGAAAATAATACAGTTGGAACATCATGGTATAGAGTGTGTGTGGATAAAAAATGAAAAAGTGGTCAGTATGTTGTTGATTATAAAAAGAAAAAGTATTTTCTTAAAACCGATGAAGAAATTAGCTATAATCAATGTAGAGAAGTTTTCTGTAGAATAGAGAATAGAAACAGCCTAAAAGGTTTTTTTAGAGAAGATCGACCTCTTTTTATAAAAGAAGAGTTTGATAAAGATATGTGGATGTACTTAAAAGGGTATAATGGGGCGTTGAGAGTAGAAAAAGTAGATTCCACGATTTATAAGAATGATAATACGTCACTAAGAAATAGGTTAAAGCAGCGCTTAGAAAAAGTATATATAGAGAGATACGGAGAAAAAAGAGCAGGCCTTCTATTATGATTATTAATAGGTGATGTGTTCTATATTCAAAGTGATGAATATAAGCACTTTATTAAGAGTGGTTTAGTTCATCTGGTAGCGGTGAGTTGAGGGAATCTAGCCTACGTTTTGTGATTAATATATATTTTGTGCCTGCGAATTCCTCATTATATAAGAGTGATCCCTATGCTGGGAGCGATTTCAGCATATGCTCGATACATTCAATTAGATCCGAGTTTGACAAGAGCCTTAACAATGGCTTACATGTATTTTATTGTTTTACTCTATTGAAGAAAAAAAGACCCGCGAAGAATTATGGCTTTAAGTAGTTTGCTTTACCTTATGGTAAGTCCATTTAGTTTAATATATGATTTGTGATTTCTCTTGAGTTATGGAGCACTTTCAGGACTACTTTTAGCAGTAGGATTATTAAGTAGAATTCAGCTTAGTGTGGTTTTAAAAGTTCCACTATCTGTAGTAGGTGTGAGTATCTGAGCTTATCTATGAACCTTGCCAATAATAATGTTATTTATGGGGGAATCTAATGTGGCTTCAATAATTCCAAATCTCTTTGTCCCAAGTCTTATATTGCCGCTTATTCTACTAAGTGTCTGAGATGTGTTACTGCAGTGGGACTTGAGTTATGCAATAGTAATAAAGTGAATTGATGTAATATATGAGATGGCTGTCTTTTTTTCGAGCCATGCGATTACCCTGTCTGCGGATTCTTTAATAAAAAAAAGCTCAGTATGAGCACTTTATATAGTATTATTGCTTTGTTGGTATCTATATAAAAGATATTCTTCTCAGAAACCTGTCTAATATTGTCTAAAAAGAAACAAGGATACATGGATTTGAACCAAGACTTTCGGCTTCGGAGACCGACGTGCTACCATTAACACCATATCCTTATGAAAGACATTCAAGGTAATAGGAATTCTCTTAAGAGTATCAAGTATATTTCAACAATAAGCAATAGTCTTAAAGTATGAAAAAATAATATATCACAAAAAAACAAAATAACAAGTCTTTTCGTTGTCACAGTTTGTCATCTCTGTCGTAATAATGTGCAAGTCACTTAGGTACCTACTACATTTGTGACTAAGAACCAAATCCGAATGGGGACTTTTTTATGAGGTTTAATGCAGTATTATCTTGCATCTAAAGCCATGAATGATAAAGTATCCCTGTAAGGAAGCAGTTCCTTATTTTATTTGTTGTGTTCTGTGTTCACATTTTATTTATTTTAGAGCTTAACTTATGAACAAGTTTACAAAGTTCTTGATCGCTTCAGCTACTGCTGTTGCTATCACAGCCTCTTCACTGATCGCAGTGAATGCACAAAGTGCTCAACCAATAACTTCAGCTGAGTTAGAAGCTGCAGTTTCTTGGGGGTACGACAATGGTCTTACAAAGTATTCTACTGTAGAAACTTTTAGACCAAATGATCCTTTTATGAGGGAGCATGGTGCTAAGTTTTACTCAGAGTTTGCTGAGAATGTATTGTGTTTGGAAGCAGACACTACAAAGTCTTGTGACTTCTCTGACCTTTCTACTGCTGACTACACTCTTGTAGATCACATAGTTAAGTCATGTCAATTGGGTATTTTCCAAGGATCTAACGGACAATTTGGTCCAAAACAATCTTTGTTGATTAACCAAGCTGAAACAGTTGTTGCTAGAGCTGTTGTTGGAATGCAAGATGAATCTATGACTCCTCGATGGAAAAAGAATCACGAGGTTGCTTTAGAAGCAGGTTTTGCTGTTGTTTCAGGTCTTTATGATGTGGATACACCATCTGATAGAGGTCAAGCTATGGTAATGGCTTATAGAGCTAGAGGAAATGGTTGTGGAGCTACTGACGACACGACTACAGACGATCTAGGATCTATTCTAGAAGATCTATTCGGTGATGATGACGACACTACTACTACTACTACTACTGGTGGTGATACAACTGGTGACGACACAACTGAATACATGTGTAGCGATGGAACACCTCTTAAGACAGTTGGTGCTTCATGTGATGACGGAAACCCAGCTACTACTAACGATAGATATGTTGATGAATGTAACTGTGGTGGTGATTTAACTACTACGACTACTACTACAACAAACACTAACACAAGTGGTAACGGATCAGTTTCTTGTGACGCTACAGTTACTCTAAACGCTGCTAGTCCAGCTGGATCAGGTCAAGAAATTCCAGGTCTTGCTACTGCTGTAGTTGCTATTTATGACGTTATGGCTGGATCAGACGATCTTCTTGTTGATAACTTCGAGTTACAAAGAATCGGTCTTGGATCAGACAACGCTGTAAATTACGTTGCTATCTACACACTAGACGGTACGAGAGTATCTAATGGTAAGTCATTCAACTCTGATGAAGAAGCTTACGTTTCTCTAAATCCTAAGGTAACTGTACCTGCTGGAACAACTCAATCATTTGTTGTTGTTGCTGAGATTGGAGATTCAAACCTTGCTAGTAACGAGGAATTCGCAATCAGATTGAACACATTCAACTCAACTTGTGAAGTAAATCTTGACGCTGGAGAGTTCGAAGTAGCTGCTGTTAACGCTGCTATGATCGAAATCGATGACGATGGATCTGTACAAGACGTTGAACTAGGTAACTCACAAGCTGAAGTTGCTACATTCTCTATCGACAATGAAGATGACTCTGATGTTTACATCACAGCTATTACATTGAGAGATGATGAAAACAACGCTGATGACGATCTAGCTAACTTTACTCTTGTTTCTGATAACGAAGTACTAGCTACTACAGCTTACGCTAACGGTAGATATGTTACTTTCCAACTTGATACTCCATTTATGATCAAGGATGGTGATACTGAAGATTTCGAAGTTATGGCAGACGTAATTGCTGGAGCTGGAGATCAAATCGCTTTCTACGTAGATAGAGCTATTGATGTTTCTGGATTTGATGAAACATACGGATACGGACTTAACGTTGATGTGTCTAACTATACAGCACAACAGTTCACAATTACTGCTGGTGAATTGACATTCGTTGAGCACCCAATCCCAACAGATCAAACTAGAGCTGACAAAGATGATGTAGTTCTTATGGAATTCCACATTGATGTTGAATCTGGTCAAGATCTTACTCTTGAAGACATCCTATTCGATGTTTACTCAGATACTCCTACATGTCTTTCTACAGATATTGATAATATCCTAGAAAACATCGAGTTGAGAGATATTACTAACGGAGGTACATACACACTTAACACAAGTGCTGGTACTGCTGGAGCTAATTGTCACGTCGAAGCGTTTGATAACGATCTAGGTATTACTCTTGTTGAAGGGAACCATACTTTTCAATTGACTGCGGATATTGCTAATACAATACCTACAGCTGACTTAGGAAAAGAGGTATACGTTGAACTAAGACCATCTGGTAACGATGTTGAAGTTATTGAAAACATGGATGACGAACAAGTTACTGATATTGTTCCTAGTTTCTTAGACTCAGAAGCTATTGAATTCAATATCAGTGGAGTAGAAGTTGTAAGACTTCCTGTTTCTTCTAGAGACGTAGTAAATGGAGCTAGAGATCTTCTTCTAATCGACTTTGAAGTTGAAACTGATGATGTTTCTCCAATTACGTTTGACGAAATTACAGTAGCTGGAGCTGGTGCATGTGCTGCTAACTTCAACGACGCTCACATTTCACAAGTAACTCTTTATAGAGGTGCTTACCCAGATGGAACTGCGATTGATTTCGAAGATCTAAATGGTGGTTCAAGTCTTACTTTTGATGACTTTGATGAGGTTCTTGTTCCTACAAGTAGTACTCAACCAATGTACATCACTGTAGATCTAGTTGATGACAACGCTAATGTAGGAAACTGTATTGGTGCTGAAATTACATCTATTGACGCAGAAGACGATGAAAACGATCCTGTTACAGTAACTAATGGTGGTACATCTACTATTAATACAGTAACTATCCAAGAAGCTGGTATCTTGAAAATCGAAAGCGCTATCAATGATGTGCTTGTTGAAGATGAAAAGAACGTGCTTGCTGGAACTACTTCTGACTATGTTGCTGCATTCGAACTAGATGCTACTAATGAAGCTGTTTTCATTGAGGATTTCGTTCTTGTAGCTGGTGGAGCTGGAGCTACTGACTTCGTTGATACTATCGATAGAGTTGCTATCTACGAAGAAGGATCATCTACTCCTCTATACACTGAAACTGTTAACAGTACTACGGTAACATTCAATAACTTTGATTACGTAGTACCTGAAACAGGAACTAAGACGCTATACGTGAAAGTTATTGCTAATGAAATTGGATTCCAAGAACTTGGAAAACAATCAGGACCATACAACTT
>JAHDCT010000020.1 GCA_020629735.1 bacterium
TGAAAAAGACATGAATCAATGCGGCATGCACTTGTAAGATTCACACGTCATACAACCAAATGGAGCATGTACATATCATGACTCATAGACAAAAGACCGGAGATTATCGAAAAATAAAATAATCCTTCGGATGTTTGACGAATACATTGTAATATAGAATTACCTATATACTAAAAAAAAAGAGCCAATGGCTCTTTTTTTTGAAAGAAAAATAAGCACTTACGCTCACTCCTCTAAAGAAACTTGAGACAACTTATCATGACATAACTCATAACATTTCTTCGCCTCTTCTTGTAAAGAAATAATCTGTTCTATATCCATAAAGTCATCAGACTGTAACATCTCATGAATTTCTTGTAAACGAAGGTAGGCTTCTTTAAAGTTCATTAACACTCTATTTAAATAATTAAATACGAAACCTAAAAAACATCAAACCCAACATAAGGAATCAAAGCTTCAGGAACACGAATATCACCTTCTTCAGTTTGATAATTTTCCACAATAGCAGCAAGAGCTCTTCATAAAGCAACAGCCGTACCATTTAACGAATGAACAAAATCTTTCGTCTGCCCATCTTTAAATTTCACTTGAGCTCTACGAGTCTGGAAGTCAGTTGTATTAGAAGTACTCGTCACTTCAACATACTTACCAATACCTGGAAACCAAGCTTCCAAATCATATTTCTTAGCAGCTGGAGCCCCTAAATCCCCTGTACAAATATCAATTCTTTGAAAAGGAACTCATAATTCAGTAAAAATTTCTTCTTCTATCTCTCTCAATAATTCATGCTCTTCACTAGATTTCTCAGGTGGCACAAATGATACCATCTCAACTTTTTCAAACTGATGTAATCTGATAAGTCATTTTGTATCTTTACCATAGGTTCCTGCTTCTCTACGATAACAAGAACTAAATCAAACATATCTTAAAGGCAATTCATTAGCATCAAAAGTCTCTCAAGCATGTTGAGCAATCAAAGGCACTTCCGAAGTACCAATTAACCACAAATCATCTTCCTCCCATTCTTCTTGATCAGCTCCTTCAAGCTTAGGATTTACCCTATATAAGTTTTTTCCTTCATTAGGAAGGTATCATGTAGCAAACATAGCATGTTCCAAAACAAGCTGAGGAACAAGAGCTAAGTTAAATCACTTATCAGTTAATTTTTTAATAGCCCGTTGAATAAGTCAAAATTGTAATTGAGCAAATTTTCATCTTACAATTTGAAATCTCGATCATGAAATCTTCACTGCTCTTTCTTGATCAAGTAATCCTTTAGCTTCCAAAAGTTCCCAATGCGTTTTAGGTTCAAATCAAAAATCTCTTTTCTCTCATAATTCAGCGAGCACTATATTCTCTTCATCGCTCTTTCCTACAGGAACCTCATCAAAAGCAGGGCTAGGAATAGTATAATACAAAGTAGTAAATTCAGAATCAACTATCTTATGCTTCTCCTCTAAATCAGAAAGTGTTCATTTTAACTCTTGTACTTGTTTCACCACTTGCTGAAATTCTTCAGATCACTTATCAAGTGACTGAATAGATGCACTCAATTTATTCCTTTTTCAATTAAGCTCATCAATTTGAGTTTTCAAAGATCTCACTTCAAACTCTAAAGAAGTGAAAAGATCCCAATCTATTGAATGTCATTTATTTACAGCTCAAGTAATATATTTTTGTGGATTAGTACGGAAGTCCTTTAAATCAATCATGAAAAAATCTTAGAAATCAAAAAATCTATAACACCTTTTTAATCAACTGGATAAACGAAACAATATCATATTCATAATTCTTTATAAAATAATGAAGATCATGAGTAAACATACCAGGATATTTTTCCATCTCATCCTTTAAATCTTCTAAATTATAATATAACAATCACATAGCCTCCTTATCAACGTTCTTTACTCTTCCACCGTACACTCAAAAGTAGAGATATACCCTATTTGCAATAGTAACAGTTCCCTCTTTCATTTCCTTATCCAATCTCATCACTCCCGTGTCTACATGACTAATAATAGCGAGTGTCTTTACATAGTCTTTCAACAAACGTAGTCTTTGTTCAAAATCCTCGTCTTCTTTCACCACAAGACTAGGACATTGCAATTCCTCAACTGTCTCTACCATAACAGTATAATCAACAGGATCTCCATACTGAATATGACCTCAAACTGTCTTATCCAAAAGACCAGGATTATGGTTTTTATGTTTAGCTCTCTTTTGAATAATCAACTCTCAGGATTCATTAAACAAAATTACATCAACAATACTAACTGCCATACTTGGTTCTCAGTTTTGAAGATATTCTTTAACTTGTTCATCATAAAATTCCTTCCTATTATAGGCTACAGATCACTTATGCTTATTTCACAAAAATCGAGCCACTACTTGTTCTCACATCTAATCTAGTCAAAAAAAGATAAAACTATTTATTCAAATTTAAGAAGCACTGACTTTAAGAATCTGTTGTACAACAAATTCATGCGCTCAGGAAGAACCTGCTAATAAAGGCACTCAAAAACTATCAGAATCACACGTAAAATCAAGCTCCTTCCCATACATATCAGAGATTTTCCCACCAGCTTCAGTGATAAGTATTGAAGGAGCAGCAACATCCCATTTTGCAAGCGCTGGATAAGATTCAATATAAAAATCAATATTTCAACTAACAAGTTCCTTTGCTTCACGACCAAAAATAACTCTTCCTGTGTCCAATCAATATCATTCAACTAGATCATACAAAACAGACATATCTGGTTCAGATCTCTTTCTTTCTGACCAAAGTTGAAGCGAATATGTCATTTCCTCAAAACTCATACCAGGATCACTAAGAGTAAGTTTTTCTACCTCTCCTCAAGCAACTCTATATGATCATGCTCAAACATGAGTATAGTACAGTTCCGATAAAGCAGGAAAATACATATATCATGCATCTATCTTTGATCAATCCCAACGAGCCATCAAGATACTAAATCAAGTACCTCACTCTGTAAACATCTTTGTTCCATCAATTGGATCAATTATTCGCATATCTTTGGACCAATCTAATGGCTCATGAAGGGACTCTTCTGACAAAATGTGACTATATCAAGCGGCCTTAATTCCTGCCACCAAAATCTCTTGTGATGCAGTATCAGCTTGAGTAAGGATATCATTTTTCCCAGCTCATTTATGTTCAACCTGTAATCCTTCAGTACGATGGTATTTCATAACAGCAGTTCAGGCTCTCTCTAGAAGTTTAATAATCCAAGGTTCCATACACTTCTTTAAAAATAAAACTTTGCATTCACCATATACTGTTAATATTATTGATATATGGAACAAAAAACACCACATAATTTTATAATAAACCAAACTCTAAGAAAACAGCATCTAGAGGAAATTCAAGAAAAACAAAAATACCCAATCATTATTATAACTGGTGCATCATGAGCATGAAAATCAAGTGTCACAAGACTCTTATTTGAAAAGTTAAAACATCATTTTTCACAATGCCAAATGACACCACTTCATACAAATAGAATAAAAAAAGAAAGAGATCTCGAAAATGACTTTCTCTATCACTCAAAAGAATCTCTCCAGTCACTCTTCTCTAAAAACCAAATAATCTATGCATTTGAAAGCTGGAGAAGCACTGATGACTATACCTTTTGCCTTACAAAGGATCAGTTACTACAAACACAAAACTGACCAATAATAGTTGTTATTGGGAAATCAGCACTTTCTTCTTTCAAACAAGTACATGAAGAACTAGACGTAATATCAGTAAACATCTACAGAACTAACGAAGAGATATCTTCACAATTATCACTAAGAAATAAAGAAGAAGCTGACTATGTAGAAAACATTCGCAATATACAAAAAAATTTAACAGAATTTCTCGGAAAATCAGGAAATATTTCACTTAATATGCACAACAAGAACATAGAATTATGTGCAGAAAAAATCGTAGACTACATTCGTTTCAAAGGACAAGAAAAAAATAAACATTTCATAGAATGAATTAGAATTGCCATTACAGAAAACATCTTACAAACATGATTTTTCGAGTTTTATGATTTTTTAAGAGGACATCTTCTAAACAAAGATTGAACACTTGATACAGACAAACTCCATGAACTTTTTCTATACATCAACTATGTCATAAAACACGACAGCTTCAAAAAACAACTTTCTTCATTGGCATACCTCGTTGCAAGTCAATCAAAACTAGATCTTACAAACGAAAACCCTCCAAGAGTTAAAAAGTTCACCTTAGATAAAAAATGAGAACACGCAGTTGAGTTACACCTCCGATACTTTTACACGAAACTAGCAAATTTCCTCTTACAAGAAGGATATAAAGATGAAGCAGTACAAATTGCACTTCAAGCGTGAGTTGAACTGCACAGTGATATTAAACTAAATCTAACAATTGAAAAAAAATATCATCACAACTTTCTCAGAAAGGTAAATGAACTTGAAGGAAAAGACTTCCAGCCAGAAGATATATTTTTCATGCTAGAAAGGTACTTTTCATGACACCTTGAACGTGATTATCTCACAGAAAAAAAAGAAAAATGAGATACACGTATTTATAAAAAACGATTCACTAACGGACGAGAAGTAAGGGAGTTTGCCTCTCGAATGTATGGACTACTCGACTCTTCACAAGGTGTTACTATTACATCTAGCACACATTACTCAGGCAAATTCGCATGTGAATTCGAACAACCAGTACATTGATATAAAAAATTGGAAGTACACATTGCTAAATATACACCATAAATTATTTTCAGTCTAGTGAAAATGGATTATAAGCAATTCAATGATCATTATGGTTTTCCTTTGGTAAATAAGAACTATCTTGGCCACTTGGAGAGCTTACTCACGAAATAGTAGTTGCAGAAGGACTTACAACATCAATTTTTTCAGGCGTATGTGCAGCATAAGAAGAATGAGTAGAAGAAGAATATCACATATACTTTTTAGCAAAAATCCAACTAATCCAGAGTATAACAAGAAGAACAGGAATAAGAAAAGGCATAAGAACGTATATTCAAACATCTCAGCTCAAATGAGTTTGCAACCCTTCGAAAAGAGAAATTAGATCATCTCAAAAAAGAAAGAACAGCACTATCAACCAAAACCAACTCGATGATCATCATTTCTTTTTTTTCATTTCAATAAGGTGATCTAAAAAGCATTCACACAATACCCTATCACTAAGCAATGAAATTACTATAGTTCCAATAAAATACAGATGCTTCAACTTTATTTAAATATAAAAAAAATGCTAGCACCAGATACGCTCTTTTTTATTGTAGGATGAATATGAGTTTGACTTTTTATTGGATTTCTCTTGGCAAAAATGTATTTTTATCAAGAATTAAAATCTCAACGTAAAAAAGCAGTAACTAAGTCAAAAGATGTTACCTTATGATATGTTCATGAAAAATTAGCCCCTATCTTGCCTAATTTTCCATATAACTACAAAGATCTAAGTTTTCTCTGAAAATGAGTTGATTACATCGTTTTTGACTGACTACAAGAAGGTCATGTAAAGCAAGTTGTCTTCTTAGAAATCAAATCATGAAAATCTAGGTTAAATCAAAATGAAAAACTCATTAAAACTGCTATCGATACCAAAAAAGTGCGTTATGAAACTATTAGAATAAAGAAAAAATAATATCAGTGCATTCATCTTTGAAAACATAGTCTACTCAAAGATAAGCGAACGGATCATTGTGTTTTAATCCCAAGCAACAAACAGATTACATGGAGTCAACATCATATTTTCCAGCCATAAGAAATGTTCTACTCATTCGAATACTTCTCACAGGATTTCTCTATATGAGAACATATTTCTTATCTGACTTACCTGAAGTGAATATAGAAACACTCACTGACATCCCACAAAAATCTATCATTACAGATAGAAATTGAGAAATTCTCTACACATTTTTTGAACAAGACAGAGAGTACATCTCATATGATGACATACCTGATCAAGTTATACAAGCTTTTTTAAGTGCAGAAGATCGTAACTATCGAGATCATTCAGGTGTAGACAGCAGGTGAATTGCTAGAGCTGTCATAAATAATATAAAGTATGTTTTCACTGACTCACAAACTACGCTGCAGTGAGCCTCAACCATCCAACAACAGCTCGTTAAAAATCTTTACCTTACACACGAGAGAAGCATTAAAAGGAAAGTACAAGAAATACTCTTAACAAAAAAAATCAACAAAATTCTAGACAAAAAAGCTAAAGAGGATTTTCCTGATATGAAAAAATCAGATAGAAAAAGATACGCAAAAGAAAAAATATTAGAAATTTATTTAAATCTCATCTTCTTAGGGAATAATGCATACTGAATTGAAACTGCATCAAAAAACTATTTCGACAAAAATCTAGAAAAAGTCACACTACTTGAAAGTGCAATTCTATGAGCTTTGCCCAAGGCACCAAGCACCTACAATCCTCTCATCAAAAGAAAAAACATGATGGGTGATCGATTTCTATCTGATGGAGATCAATCATATTTTCTAGAGGATACAACCACCTATGGGAGCAATTTTCTCAAACAAATAAGGGAAGAACTACACAAAAAAGTTTCTGACAACAAAATCAATTATCTTGATCCAGAACGAATTACTCGACTACGAAGTTGAGAAATTCAGAATAATTGAAGTAGTTACCAATATGAATACACACCTTGAAGAAAAGACCATATTCTTCGATCAATGTATCAAGAAGGATATATCGATCACACTCAACTTACAAGCGCATTTTTAGAGTGAATCGATTACTCATTCAACGAACATAGTTACGATATAAAAGCTCCTCATTTCGTTTTCTACATCCAAAAATTTCTTCTAACAAGTCCTCTACTCGAAGAATTATGAATGACACTCTCAGATATGTTGCAATGAGGATACACCGTTAAAACAAGTATAGACATCGCAACTCAAGAATTAGCCCAACAAGCTGCAAACGAGTCCTTTCAAGATCTCATCAACATGTGAGGAAACAACAGGGCTCTCTTACACGTTAATTCAAGAAACGGTGATATTCTCGCCTACCTTGCTTCACAAGATTACTATTCACAACTCATTCAAGGTAAATTCGATGTTATTCAAGCTAAAAGACAACATTGATCAACAGTAAAACCATTCATTTATGCAAGACTCTTAGAACTCTTTCCTATTTGAGCCGATTGAGGGATATTAGATTACAGTTATAATTTATGAGGATGATATTCACCACAAAATGCTGATGGAAAATTTTTAGGAAGAATGACTATTTCATCATCACTAAGTAACTCAAGAAACCGAACTGCAATTAGAGCATTTCTCGCAATCTGATGAGAAAAAGCCGTCCTTCCATATTTCGAAAGTCTCTGATTTAAATCTATGACTTCAAAACATTCTTATGGATATACACTAGCACTCTGAGCAGCTGAAAATTCTCTGCTAAACTTAGCTCAAGCATATTTGCAACTAAGCAATCAAGATTTCAACAAAGAGGTTCCATTTATTAACCCAATCTTAGAAATCAGAGATGCTAATGGAGAAATTGTTTATGCAAAAGAAGATGATGAGTCATCACAAAAAAGAATTATTCCGAGATGAGTAGCGTATCTTATGCGAAATATACTTTCAAATCAAAAACAAATTAGCTCATCCCGAAGATCAACACTTACGTATAATCAAGAAGGGAAATACGCTATAAAATCGTGAACAACAGATATGAAAATATATGGGAAAACCTATGCAAAAGACTGACTTGTGAGCTATTACACTCCACAGGACACCATCATTACTCGAGCTGGAAACAACGATAATCAACCTCTCTGAGAGAATATTATATGAAGTGTCATAAACAAACCGTTTCTCCAACGCTATTTAGATAAATACTATGGAAAACATGGAAACTACGAATGATCATACACTCTACCCGAAGATCTCCACCCACGAATGATTTACAAAGAAACAAAGTTTCCACATATCTCACCTAGGATACAAGAAATATTACGAGAAAAATAATTAGCAACTTACTACAAATAAAATGTATAAGAAATAAGAATATATAAAAAATCCTGTGACCACTCACAGGATTTTTTCAAACTATACATGCGAATCACTCTATCAAAGTTTAACCTTCTTGATAAGACTCAACACTTCTGAATCTAGAATATATTTAGTGTTTTCTTTCAAAGCACTTTCAATCACACGAAGTTGTTCTTGAGTAACCGCAGAATCTTTAAAATATTCAACGGCTGCTTGTGACTCTAACTCAGTAGCCTTAGCTTTAGCTGCAGCGATTCTTTCAATAGCTTCTGCTTCTCACGTTGCTTCAAGGATTTGTTTTTCCTTAATTCATTCTGCTTCTCTAATAGCAGCTTCTTTTGCTCATTCAGCTTCAAGGATTGCTGCTCTTTTTTGTTGTTGAGCAATCTTTTGTTGATTCATGGCATCCATCAACTCTCTTGGTGGATCAATTCTCTGAATTTCAATTTTGTTGATATTTACTCACCATTTTGCTGTTTCTTCTGACAACTCAGTTTGCACTTTCACATTAATCTCAGATCTTTCTCACAAAACCTGATCCAAAGTCATTGTTCAAATAATCGCCCTCAAAGTTGTAATAGACAAATTCGAAATAGCCAAAAAAGCATCTTGAATTTCATATACAGCTTTTACTGAATCATACACTTGAGTAAATATCACTGCATCAACAGTTACTACAGCATTATCCTTGGTAATCATTTCTTGAGGAGGTGTATTTATAACCCTTTCTCTCATATCTACCTTCTGAATATGATCAATCAAAGGAATGATAAGATGCCATCATGAATCAAGAACTTTCTGAAATTTTGAAAGTCTCTCTTTAACGGCTTTTTCATGAGGAGATACCTTAACAAGAGATGAAATAAGAAAAACTACTGCAAAAATAAACAAAACCACTCAAAAAACACCTCAAATTCAAAACATGAAAATGATTAATAAGATAAAATACAATAAAAAGAGTACACTATTAGATTACTCTTTCAAGACATAATCATTTCAAAGAATGATATTGACTCACTCAGACAACTCTCCTATACCATCAGTTCTAACTTCATCTATATCAATCATAGTTTTAATCATATCAATCGTACGAGCATATCCCTCTTCATCTTGAACATAAAGAATTGATTTTTCGACTTTTATATCTGAATTAGCTATATCAACAACATTAAACGCTTGAGCCTTAAGTTGTATTCATAATTTAGTGGCAATTCATTCAATACTATAATCGTTTGTCTTCGCTCGGTCTTTATCTATTCAGTTTAATACACGAACAGGCGCATCTTCTGAAAGAAATTCTTGATTATAAATAACCCAAAAGGCGAAATCTTTAGTATGCTTATAATAATTAATATTTCCTGGAGTCGACCCTACAGGAATCACAACAGATTGACCATTAAAGTCATCTTTATTTCCGAGATACAGTACACATCAAGGACTTGTTAACTCAAAATATCTCTTATCGCAATCGGAGGTATATACAAATGAGAAAAATCTTTTCTCGGACTCAGAATATTTCAACATTCAAATAATTTCTTTAATAGAAATATTCGTTTCTATCATAGACATCGCTTCATTATACAACTTCTTCATACCAGAAATATTGGTAATTCAAAGGTTCTCAATAATTTCAAAAACGATAGCCTTAATAATCTGCTGTTGTCTTAAAGTACGAGAAAAATCAGAAGTAGTCTTTCTTGATCTAGCATATTTCAAAGCAGTCTCTCAATCAAAATCTTGATATCCCTTATTAACTGTAAACGTTTGATATCAGTTATTATTATCAGGATAATACGGATCGTTTAAATCATAAGGAACGTCAATCGAAATACCTCAAAGACTATCGATAAAATCAACAAATCCTTCAAAAGCAACAAATACATGATACTCTAATGGGATACCAGTAATCTGAGAAACCTTGTCCCTAAGAAATAAGGCCGCTGCTTCATGATCTCAATTCGAATCAATATACTTAGCCCAATATGCTCAATTCAATTTACCTCTACCTCACTTATGATATGTCACAAATAGATCTCTAGGAAGGGAAAGAAACGTCACTCATCAAATATCAGGATTAAATGAGGCAACCATAATCGTGTCTGTTAAAAATCATCCACGTTCCTGCTCTCATGCATATCAAACCAAAAGCACATTAATATTTCACAAAGTATCAGTTACCATACTATCTCAAGTCCTCTCAGCAACTATCTTAACCGTCTGATCTTTCAACACCTCAACAACATCTTTACCTCCTCTCAGAACTTGTCCAAAAACATAAATTCCCAATACAAAAACCAGTCAAAACAACACTGCCTTAACAACAAATACTCGGTCAATTAAGTCATTGACTGACGTATATTTTTTCTTTTTTCAAACTACTTTTCTACGAAATGACATATATTAATTTATTTTCTTCAAAGAAACGAATGTATATAACTATCAATCAAAAGAGAGTCACATAAGAATCATTTCTACGTATTTTCATAAGTTTTTCAAACGCTGTTAAAAACAAAAAAAATGCAGATAAAACTGCATTTTTTTATAGAAAACATCCATCAATTATTTAACCCATTTAACTAGCTGTTCAGCAGTAAAGAGAGTTCTACTTCTTGCTATTTCACTACCAGATCAATCAAGAGCAATGAGAGTATGTTTTTCTTTAATACCATATTGAGCACTCAATGAACTATCGTCAAAATTCGCTTTAAAAATAGCTGTATTAGAATCAACTAAGTACAAGTCTTCAACAATACTATTATCCAAAGCTACGCAACTTGGACACCATGTTGCGTGAAAAAACAATACTGTTTTCTTTCCTGCTGCTACTGCTGCAGCAACCTTGTCTGCAGAATAATTTTGGTAAGCAGCTACTGCAACTGGAGCAGGCACATCAACAGCTGTATCTGCGTTATTTTCATTATCTTCACCTTCCTCAGCAACATCGGCAGCATCGTCTACAATATCTTGAGCTCATGCGTCAACGGCATCTACTACATTATCTATTTCCTCAGCTGCATCTTCTACAACAACTTTTGCTGCTTCTTCAGCTTGATCTATCGAGTCATTAACAACATTAAGTAGATCATCAGCATTATCTTCAACAGCATCAACTACAGCATCAACAGCTTCCTCTGCATCTTCAACAATTTCTTCAGCTATGTCTTCAACAGCATCAACTCATTCATCAATAGCTTCCACAGCATCATCTACAACATCTCATGCCACATCAACTGCATCTCATGCAGAATCAACCACATCAACTCAAGTATCTTTCTCAACTACATCTGTACCCTTAGACTTCATTGACCAAAGCAAAAGAGCAGCAAAAATTAAAAGTATAATCCAAATAAATCATTTCTTCATAATGTGAAACATCAGAAAATAAAAAAATCATCTATACGATGATAGATGATTTTTTATAGGTAATACTTTTCGAAATACAAGATACAAGAGTTAGATAAGACTATTCAGCATCAACTGCTGCGTCTGCTTCTACTTCAGCGTCATCAGCTACTGCATCAGCAACATCACCTGCAGCATCTGCTACGGCTTCAGCTCAAGCTTCAACAGCTTCAGCAGCTCCTTCTACTACATCTCCTGCAGCATCAGCAACTCCTTCTGCTACATCAGCAGCACCGTCAACTACATCTCCTGCTACATCAACAGCTCCTTCTGCCACATCTCCTGCAACATCAGCAACTCCTTCTGCTACATCAGCAGCACCGTCAACTACATCTCCTGCTACATCAACAGCACCATCAACTACATCTCCTGCAACATCAGCAACTCCTTCTGCTGCATCAGCAGCACCGTCAACTACATCTCCTGCTACATCAACAGCTCAATCTGCTACATTCTTAACTTTATCAAATGTACCTCTTACACCCCATAGGATGAAAGCTAATACAACTAAAAGAAGAATCCATAACCATGTTTTTTTCATAACAATTTGATCAATAAAAATAAAATCATCTATACGATGATAGATGATTTTTTATAGAGAAATCGAACAAAATTACAAGATCAAGCAAATTATCAAACGCAAATATTAGTCTTGAGACCCTCAGGTCAATCTAAGAAGAAATAAGAAGATATTAACAAAGTTAATAAAAAGTCATAATGCCATTAGCAACTCAACTCTTCTATCATCACCTAGAGCCTG
>JAHDCT010000021.1:0-3349 GCA_020629735.1 bacterium
CATAAGCTGCCATTTTGCTATTTGGATCGAATGCAGAAACACGAAAGTTTCCATCAGTTGGTGAACCAATAAAGTTATCTCATAGGAGTAAAAAGATTCCAAATGGAATGAGTGCTATCATAGTACTTAAGAACCAGCTATCGATCCATTTTACATGTTCAGTTCTGTTTACCTGTGATCCTAAAAAATCGTAGACACAAATTCCTGCTGCTAGAGTTATTCAAACAAGATGGAATTGATAGTTATATGGTGAAATGTAGAGAAGTATTTGTTCTATACTCGTTGGTAATATAACGAAGTCACTAATTAAGTATCGTGTATATGAAGAGAGAAAGTAGATGATTAATATGTATTTTGGAATATTGGATGAGAACGATTTTCGATCTAATTTCTGTTCCTTTGCATATTTTTTGCTGAAATAGAGAAAGGTGAGTGCGAAGAGTAAAATTCACACTCATGTCATATGCATATCAACTCAAAATAACTTCAGGTAGGGGTACATAAGGGTAGGTAAAGTCAGTAAATTTTCTAACAGCATTGATGTGCTTTAGATGTTTTGGACCTACATATTTATCTAAGGAAATGAGTCATTTTCTTTTCTCTGATTCAAACAATTCTAATTGAACCAGGATAATCTAGTTGCTCTTCAATTTTCTTTCAGATATCTGCTGTGAGTGTTTCCATTTCTTTATCTGAAATTTCATCAGGATTGAAGAAAGCCATAATTTCTCTTCAGGCCGACATAATATACGATTTTTGCACTCATTTGAAATCTGAGATAAGATTTTCTAAACCACTCATTCTTTCAATAAAAAGATCTTTTGTGTCAGATCTTGCTCCTGGTCTACTTGCAGAAATGGCATCGGCTGCTGTTACTACAAATGCTTCTGGATAATTCATTTCTACGTCGAAATGATGTCATTCAGCTGTATTTACAATAATGTCATGCATTTTATGTTTTCTCAAGAATTCTGCTCATGCTTTCGTATGAGCTTCTCCGTTTCCTGCTTCAATTTTACCGATATCATGAAGAAGACCAGCTTTTTTTGCCATGTCAGCATCTAATCATAGTTCGTTAGCAAGCATTTCTGATAATTTTGCTACCTCGATACTATGTTGTCGTAGGTTTTGTCCGTAACTATATCTGAGGAAAAATCTTCCTACCATTTCAACGATTTCTGGTTTCATCATTGGAATATTGAGGATTGATAGAGCCTCTTTTCCTTTTTTCATGAAACGTTCAGGCATACCTTTTAGCACTTCCTCGTGCATTTTTTCGATGTATACTGGGTTTATTCTTCCATCTTTAATGAGCTTGTTCATTGTTGCTTTTGCTGCGAACCTTTTTTCTGGATCATAGCTAGAAAGCTTAATAGTTAGTGGTGTATCATCGATTGTTACTTCAACTCCTGTTACTTTTTCGAAGGCATTGATATTTCTTCATTCTCTTCAAATAATCTTTCATTTCATGTCTTCTGTAGGAAGATCTACTAGAGAAACGAGATGTTCACTAAGTCCTTCTTGTGCAACTCTAGGGAGTACTTTCGCAATGATCTTTCCTGCTTCTTCTTTAGCCTCTTCTTCTTTAATTGTTTTCCATTTTGAGATAAATCTTTTAATTTCAGATTTATGTTCATTTTCAATCTGTTCAAAGAGTTGTGATTTAGCTTGTTCTGGGCTAAGTCCAGATAGATCTGAAAGAATCGTTTTTTCTTTTTCTAGAGTAGCTTCAAGCTCTTTTTGCTTTTCTTGTAATTCTTCTTTCTTGTTATCCAAGTTTTCAATTCTCTTATCAAGTTTTTCTTCTTTTTGTCCTAGTCTTTCTTCGATAGAATCGATTTTTTTCTGTTTAATTTCAGCATCTTTTTCAGCTTTTTCTAATACTTTTTCAGCTTTTTCTCCTATTGCTTCAGCTTTTTTTTCAGCTTCTTTGGTTATGTTAGCTGCTTTCTTTTTGAGTTCTTCAATTTCTGATAAAACTCCGTCTTTTTGTTTGTGTATTCCTTGTGAGATATATCGTTTCCCTCACACTCATCAAATAATAAGTCATAATACTAATAGTCATATACTTACTGGATCCATAATATGTTGGTATTCAAGAAGATAAAAAATAAGTGATTCGTTTTTTGATTTTTTCTTACTTTAGGTAAGAAGTTTAAAGGTATGTTGTTTTTTCATATCTTTCTAAACTAGCTTTTTATTCACAGAGAAAACTTTCAGTGTAATTTCTTCGACTAAGTTGATTTGATATATATGATGTAGAATGAATAGACAAAATTTACCTTCATTATAGGTGTAGTGAAGTAACGTAGAGTTGCAAGATAACTCACCTAGAGGCTTTTGCTATTTTGTTATTTTTATAGATGATTGCTTTTTATGTTTTGCTACTTTAAACCACTTAAACTTATTGTAAATTATTTGTCAATAGATCTCCTCAGCTCAATCTTGAAATGTGTTCTTAGTTTCATATCTTAATTGTATTGTTTTTTAGCTTATAAAAGCCTAAATCCTTATGTGAAAGAAAAAAGACGCATCTTCTACGCCTGAAACATGATGAGTTGAGCAGTTGATTATGAGACCAGTTGAAGAAGAAATTACGCAATCATATATTGAATATGCTATGTCGGTAATTGTCTCACGTGCTTTGCCAGATATTAGAGACTGATTAAAGCCTGTAATTAGACGTATCTTGTTTGCTATGTATGATATGGGGCTTACTCATAGCGCAAAGTATAAGAAATCCGCTGCTGTAGTGTGAGAGGTACTTTGAAAGTATCATCCTCATGGTGATTCTTCTGTGTATCAGGCTATGGTAAGACTTGCTCAGCCTTTTTCTATGAGATATCCAATGGTACAGGGACAGGGTAACTTTTGATCAGTAGATGGTGATGAAGCTGCTGCGATGAGGTATACGGAAGCTCGTATGACTAAGCTTGCTGAAGAAATGCTTCAAGATATTAAGTTAGATACGGTTGATTGGAGAGAGAATTATGATCAGTCACGTAAAGAACCAATTATGGTTCCTACGAAGTTCCCGTTTCAGTTATGTAATGGAACAATGGGTATTGCTGTAGGTATGGCAACCAATATGCCTCCAAATAATTTAGGAGAAGTAATTGATGCTTGTCTTGAATATATCGATGACGCAGAAGTAAGTATTGATACTATTATGAATCATATTAAGTGACCTGATTTTCCAACAGGTTGATTTATTTATGATTCATTAAATATTAAGGAAGTATATGCTAAGTGAAGAGGTTGAATCACTATGCGTGGACGTGTTGATTTTGAACAAAATGAGAAAAAGCAAGATATGATTGTGATTACTGAGTTACCTTATCAGGTTAAT